>JALONF010000156.1 GCA_025455085.1 Ignavibacteriaceae bacterium | reverse complement strand
AATGATTGCCACCTGGCTTTCAGGATTAATTATTTTCTTTGATGATTATGCAAACGCACTCGTCGTTGGCAACCTGATGAGACCAATTACTGATAAGCTGAAAATCTCCAGAGAAAAACTTTCTTTTATTGTTGATGCTACTTCTGCACCCGTTGCAAGTATTTTTATTGTTTCCTCGTGGATTGGTTATGAAGTTGGACTAATTCAGGATGGATTGAGTGCTATCGGTTCTCCACTTAATGCTTACTCAGTTTTTTTAGATTCAATCATTTTCCGGTTTTATCCGATTGCTATGCTATTCTTCATTTTCATGCTCGCAATCACAAACCGGGATTTCGGTTCAATGCTTAAAGCGGAAAGAAGAGCAGTTAAAGAAGGAAAAGTATCGGCATCTTCATTTTCTACCAGCGAATTTACTGACAGGAGTGATTTGTTTGGAAATGAAGACAAAGCAAAATGGTATAACGGAGTGGTTCCAATTCTAGCTTTGGTTTTAATAACAATATTTGGTTTGATATTTACGGGAGTTGATTCACTTAATGAGAATGGAATAAGTGATTACAGTGTTAGAAATATAATCAGCAACTCAAACTCTTATCTTGCTTTGCTTTGGGGAAGTTTTTCTGCTTGTGTTGTTGCTTCATTAATGATTCTTGCACAAAAACTTTTAACATTACGCCAAACTGTTGACGCCTGGTTTGCTGGTATTCGTTCGATGCTATTAGCTGTTCTGATTTTAACTTTGGCCTGGAGTATTGGAGCAGTTACAAATGAAATCCGGACTGCAGATTATATTATCAGCCTTATCAGTGATTCAATTGATCCGCGCTTTCTTCCGGTGATTGTTTTTATAGTTTGCGGAATAACTAGTTTTGCAACCGGAACAAGCTGGGGAACAATGGCAATTATGTTCCCGATTGTTATTCCTCTTTCTGCAGCAGTTACAGGAATGAACGGCTACTCTCCTGATGATACTCATTTAATTTTAATTGGAGTTGTAAGTTCCGTTCTTGCTGGTGCTGTTTGGGGAGATCATTGCTCACCGATTTCCGATACAACAATTCTTAGTTCAATGGCTTCCGGCTGCGACCACATAGACCACGTTCGTACTCAGCTTACTTATGCAATTACTGTTGCAATTGTTACAATGCTAGTAGGCGATATACTAACTGCGTTTGGATTATCTCCATACATTGCGTTACTTCTTATAGCTGCCGTTCTTGTTGGAATTATTTATTTATGGGGCAAACGAGTGCAATGATTTTTGTAGGGGCTCAAAATTTTGAGCCCCTACGAATGAAATGATTATCTCAGCAATACCATCTTTTTTGTTTCAACGAATGAGCCAGCTTTAAGCTGATAAAAATAAATTCCGCTCGGTAAATCAATTCCATCAAATTCAACTTCGTAAGTGCCTGCTGGTTTTTGTTCGTTGACAAGAGTTGCAACTTCATTTCCTAAAACATCATAAACTTTTATCCTAATGAATCCCCCTGCTTCGCTTTCCCCCTTTAATAAAGGGGGACTTAGGGGGATTTGATATTTTATTTTTGTTGTTGGATTAAACGGGTTGGGGTAGTTTTGGTATAATAAAAATTGATTCGCAATTGTTGTTCCCTCATTTGAAATATTATCGACTTCAGTAATTATTCCACCGTTTATTGTTTTGAGTATGGTTCCTACATCTCCAACTAGATACGCTGTACTTTTATTGATAAAATGAATACCATGTATTCTGAAATAAGTCCCACTTATTTGAGGTATCCAATTCGTACCACCATTTGTAGTTTTTAATATTATTCCATCATTACCGGTTGTTATTCCTGTGTTCTCATCTATGAATGAAACACTATATAAATGTAATCCTGTACTGCTGTTTTGGCTTATCCAAGTGGTGCCTCCATTTGTTGTTCGAAAAATCTTCCCATTATCACCCACCACAGTACTATAAGTTTCGTTTATAACGCTGATTTCATTTAATGAATTTGCAGCTAACCAAGTTGAGTTCCAATTGTTCCCACCGTTGGTTGTAATTAATAATATACCACCATCTCCAACTGCAATACCGTAATTAGCATCAATAAATGAAACTCCATTCAGCAAATTAGTTGTTCCACTCGATTGAGTAATCCATTGCATACCACCATCATTCGTTCGAATAATTACTCCTGAATTCCCAACAGCCGTTCCGATTAATGAATCTGTAAAAAAAACATCATTGAGTCTTGAATTAGTACCACTATTTAGAGTAATCCAATGGTACCCTCCATTGTATGTTTTCATAACCAGACCATTATCGCCTACAATCGTTCCAATATTGGTAGTTATAAAATGAACACCGTAAAGTTTGGAGTTTGTACCACTGTTTTGAGTAAACCAGTAGTTGCCACCGTTCGTCGTTCTAAGAATAATTCCATTGATGACACCTCCGACAGCAGAACCATTATTTTCATCCGAGAAATGAACAGAATAAAGGTGATTTCTGTCACCAGAGGATTCGCTAATCCATTCATTTCCACCATTTGTAGTTTTAAGAATATTTCCTAATGTACCAACAGTGTAGGCATTATTTGTGTCTGGCATCGAAATCCCACTTAAAAACATACCCGGTATTGCCTGATATGACCATGATGAACCACTGTTTGTTGTACGATATATTGTACCAAAATTTCCTAAGTAGTTGTGACCAACGACAATACCGCAGTTGATGTTCGCAAAATGCACACCCACATGTTGATCACCTGTATTCGTAAATTGAGTCATCCAGTTAGTACCACCATTTGTCGTTTTTAATATTTGACCCTCTAAACCTACTGCCCAACCATAGGATTCGTTAGCAAAGCAAACATTAAACACCCAATTTGGAGCATAGCTTAAGTTCCATGTTATCCCACTATCAGTAGTTTTTAGTACTATTGCCGAATAACCTACAACCACTCCAATATTTGTGTCAACAAAGTCAACAGCATATAATCCAACTGATACTCCACTTACCTGCGAATTCCAGCTGATTCCACCATTTGTGGTTCTAATAATAGTACCATAAAATCCAACTGCGGTTGCTATACTATCATCTATATAGTCAACTCCATTTAGTTCTCTTGTCGTTCCACTTGATTGGCTTAACCACAAGTCCCCACCATTTGTCGTACTGATAATAGTACCATTGTAACCAACAGCAATTCCATTATGTTCATCAACGAATGAAACTCCTTTTAACCATTCGGTTGTACCACTAAATTGAACAACCCAATTATTCCCACCATCTGTAGTTTTTATGATAGTACCCCAATAACCAACAGCAAATCCTAAATTAGCGTTAATAAAATTGACATCTTCTAACGTGTGTCCTTGTGGTAACGGATTTTGCCAGAACCAACCCTCCTGAGAGTATATAGATGTGCAAAGAATTATTGAGAGGAAACAGTAAACGAAATATATTTTCTTTTTCATTTTTATTTCCCAATAAAAATTTTGTTGCCCCAAATCAAAACAAATTTTGGGATTAATGCAAGGAGGGGTTAGAAAAGGTTTAGTTTTGATTTGAAATGTAAATGTAGGGACAGGTCGCGACTTGTCCCTTTAAGATTAAGGAGTCTGGAGTCAGCTAATGTCCTTAATTTCTAGCATCCAAAAATTCATTTAAAGTAAAATCAGATTTCTCTCTTCCAGAAAATATCTCCGCTAATCTTTCTTCTTCTAATCTACTGCTATCAACCCAGAGAGTGGTTGGTCTCAAATTTTGTCTGGCTGGAATTAATTCTGAGTTGCCAATCGGTAAACCATTGGAGTTAATATTATTTTCGTCCACAAGAATTTTTTCGTTGGAAGAAATCAGGCAATCACCGTCGTAAATTTTCTGATATCTTTCTTTCAGTAGATTATAAGTATCCTTGTAAGAATATTGATTATAGCTTTCGCCCTCACTGGTGAAAGCTATTTTAATTGCGTTGTTTCCTTTATGGACGAGAACCGGAGTTCCTTTCTCAACTTTTTCGTAAACGATTTTTGCATCTTCTCTTGAAACTCTCACGCAACCGTGAGAAACATTTTTCTTACCAAGATATTTGTAGTAGCTCTTTCCAAGCAGTGCATGAAAACCAATTCCATTATTAAATCCCATCCAGTTCAGCATAACAGTGCTGTCAAACTGGACTGAATATTGCTTCTTTGCTTTCCATTGGATTGCAAACAGACCTTCTTTTGTATCCATTCCCTTCAACACTCTTTTTGTCCCGGAAGAAATAGGGAAGTTGAATTCACTTCCATCTCTTGAGTAAAGTGTGGCTTGCTGAGTTGAAAGATTTACTTCGATGTAATGATCTTTGTTTGTGTAAACAGTATCACGAAGTTTTTTAAAATCGTATCCTGCATATGGATGAAACGAATATTTAAACTCTATAGTAAGTGAATCCGCTGTGCTTTTTTTTAGGTAGGCGCTGTTGAAGAAGAGAATTGTTATGACAATCAAAGCTGCTAAAAAAATCTTATTCGTTCTTTTCATTTTCAAAATACTCTCTGACAAGTTGGGCTTTCTTATTTCCTATGATTTTTGATAAAGATTCAGTGTCTGAATTTTTAATTTTTTCAACACTGCCCAACTCCGAAAGCAACTGATATGCCGTTGCTTTTCCTATTCCTTTTATCTCTGTCAGTTCTGTCGTTATCGTTCTTTTAGATCTTCTTTGCCTGTGAAAAGTGATAGCAAAACGATGTGCTTCATCTCTTATTTGCTGTAAAAGCTTTAATCCTGATGAAGTTTTTGGAATCGATTCCGGTTCAGAATTTTCAGGAAAGAAAACTTCTTCGAGTCTCTTTGCGAGACCAATAATATTGTATTGTTTTATTCCGAGACTGTCTAGTATTTCAATCGCACTCGATAGTTGTCCTTTGCCGCCATCAACCATAATTAATTCGGGAAGTGGATCTTTGTTTTCAAGAAGGCGAGTATATCTTCTTCGAATAACTTCCTGCATACTTGCGAAGTCATCCGGTCCATCAACTTCTTTAATGATGAATTTTTTATACTCGCTCTTTTTCGGTTTGCCGTCAACAAACACAACCATACTTGCAACTGAATCAGCGCCTTGTATGTTTGAAATATCAAAGCATTCAATTCTTCTTGGCAGAACTTTTAATCGCAAATCTCGTTGCAACGCCGAAAGTGCAAATGGAACATTTCCTTCTTTCTTCATTTTCTGAAGCTGAATTTCTTTAAGCTGAAGATTTGCATTCTCTTTGCACATAGAAACGAGAGCTTTGAGTTCACCACGCTGAGGAATAAATATTTTAACTTTTCTTTCTGCTCTTTGATTAAGCCA
>JALONF010000441.1 GCA_025455085.1 Ignavibacteriaceae bacterium | reverse complement strand
GGAAGTATTTATACAACACCTGGATATTCCACAGAAAAACTCTGGATATATTTAGCAAAAGATTTAAAGCCCGGTAACCATAATCGTGAGGAAGGCGAACTTGGTATGGAAGTGCTTGAGTTTTCTTTTGAAGAAGTAGAAGAAAAAATTTATAACGGGGAAAAGAAACATTATTAATAGTTAATACTTCTAAGCAGTATTCTTTTAAAAAGAAAATGCCATATCTTTGAGATGTGGCATTTTTATTTGGTGAATAATTTATAATCAGATTATGCTCAAATCATTTGAAGTAAAAGATTACGCACTAATAGAACACATCTCCGTTGAGTTTGGAAGCGGACTCAATATCATTACTGGCGAAACCGGAGCAGGTAAATCCATTTTGATTGATGCGATGAGCTTGCTTCTCGGAGAAAGAGCATCAACTGAAGTAATTCGCAAGGGAGCTCAAAAATCTTTCGTTGAAGGAATCTTTTATGTAAAGGGTAATAAAAAAGTAAAGTCATTTCTCGAAGAAAATGATGTTGATTTTAATGAGGAGCTGTTTATCCGAAGAGAGATTTCACTCAAAGGTTCAAACCGCTGTTTCATTAATGATACTCCTGTTAACCTCAACCTCGTAAAAGATGTTGGTAATTTATTAGTTGACCTGCACGGTCAGCACGAGCATCAATCTCTCCTCAGAAATGAAACTCACATAGATTATCTAGATGAATTTGGTGATTACCAGGAACTTCTTCATCAGTATGGGAGAATTTATTCCGAATTACTTCAAAAAGAAAATGTGCTGAAAGAACTGCGGGAGAAAGAAAGCAGCATAAAAGAGAAAAAAGATTTTTATTCTTTCCAGATAAAAGAGATTGATAATATTTCTCCTCAAGAAGATGAAGAAGATAAACTGATAGAGGAATTAAAGATTCTTGAAAACTCTGAAAAGCTGGCAGAACTAACTTCTGAAATCTATCAGTTGGTATATGAATCTGACAACTCTGTTCAGGCATCACTCGCTAAAGTAAAAACGCTTCTGCAAAAACTGAATGAGATAGATAAATCCTTTTCTGAAGTTTTGAATGAATCAGAAAATGCACTCGTTCAGGTACAGGACGTTTCAAATTTTATCAGAAGCTATAATTCAAAAATCAATCTCGATTCAGAAGAAGTAGAATCAAAAAGAGAAAGACTAGGTTCAATAAATCTCTTAAAAAAGAAATACGGCGGTTCAATAAAAAGCATTATTGATTATCGAAAAAAAATCGGCGATGAATTTGATTTGATTTAGCAGAAAATTTTTCAGGAAAGATTAATGAGCTGTCAAAAAATATTTTTGAACTGCGAAAGAGTGCCGGGAATCTGGCTGTGAGCTTATCTAAGAAAAGAGAACAAGCTGCAAAGCTTGTGAAAAGGGGAATAGAAGAAATATTAAAAGAGTTGGGGATACAGACACCTCAATTCAAAACACAAATAGATGGAAAGTATTTTAAAGCCACATCAAAAGGAATTGATGAAGTTGAATTTTTCATATCAACTAATCCTGGCGAAGATTTAAAACCACTTGCTAGAGTTGCCTCCGGTGGTGAAGTCTCAAGAATAATGCTTTCCTTAAAATCAACACTTGCAAAGAATGATAAACTACCACTTTTGATATTCGACGAAATTGACGTTGGTGTAAGTGGCAGGATTGCTCAGAAAGTTGGTAAAGCTTTGAAAAATCTTTCAGAATATCACCAGGTAATATCAATTACTCATTTACCACAGATTGCTAGTTATGCAGATCATCATTTTTCGATAGAAAAAGCAACTCAAAATGAAAGGGTAGTCAGCTCAATTAAAAAGTTACCTGAATCGGAAAGAATTACGGAAATTGCCCGACTCCTAAGCGGCGAAAAAATCACAGAAGCAAGCCTAAAAAGCGCCCGTGAACTGATAGATCTAAAGGAATAATATTTGCTTCCTTACTTCATTAATCATAATTGATTTTTTGAAGTGATATTTTCCTTTATCAACTATTAGAATGAACAAGATCTCTAAAATAATTTTAATTGGTCTGATACTTTGTTCTGTTTCATCAACGAAGATTTTTTCTCAGAGCATTGCTGAAACACTTTCAAATTTGTCATCCGGTGCAGTGTTAAAATATTCTGAACCTGTGATAGATGCATTCGGCTCAAGCATGAACTCAGGCTGGTTTACCGGACTGCCATCCTCATCCAATGGTATTCATGCTAAGTTAAGATTTGTTGGAGTTGGTTCATTCTTTACTGATGATCTAAGAAGATTCAGCTATGTTGGTAATTTGCGTCTAACCTCCCCGCAGGTGGATGAAATACTCATCTCATCTGGTTACGATCCAGGCACTATTCAGAATTATGAATCGCTGAAAAGTGAAATTCTATCAAGAGATTGGGAGGTAAAATTTGATGGTCCAACAATTACAGGAAATGTTGAAGAGTACCTGTTAGTGGAATTTCCTGAAGTTGAAGTTCAGGGATATACAATTGAAAGCTACACGTTTGAGTTAACGGATGTAAAAGGCTATCTGGATAATATTGATGTAATGCCTTCACCAGCTTTGCAGCTTGACTTGGGAAGTGTTATTGGAACCGCGGCTTCTGTTCGTTACTTCAGGGGAATAAATTTACGTGATTTGGGAATAGTGAACATTTGGGGCGGCGGTATTATTCATAACTTAAATTATTGGTTTGGTGATGCACTACCACTTGAAGTTGGTTTAGGTTATTACTTTCAGAGTTTTAAAGTTGGAGACATTTTTGAGAACACTGCTTCACAGTACGGATTTTTCTTGAGCAAAAGGATAGGGGGAAGAATTTCCATAGAACCTTATGCCGGTTTAACCGAAACTTCCCGCAGCGAAATTAATTATAAGTATCAATTCGATAGTCCGGCAGGTAGGCAGGAACTGCTTCTCAATATTGACTATAATGGTGATCAAACCGTTAATCTTGCTGTAGGCACGTCAGTAAACCTTTCAATATTTGTTTTGAATTTCGATTATAAATTTGGCGGAACAAGAACCGGTACTGTTGGTGTAGGCTTCGGATTTTAAATAGAATAAACCTCTATTTCATTTCTTCTTATCTTCCTGTTAACTTAATAATAATTAATTACATCTTCTTTTTATAGGTATGATTGAAACTGCCTGCTACATACACATTCCTTTCTGCGATCATAAATGTATCTACTGTGATTTCTATTCGATAATCACTTCTGATAATATTCAGTCCTTTCTTCAATCCTTGAAAAAAGAAATCAGTCATTATGCTGAAAAATATTCTAATGACAGGGAACTTATATCAATTTATTTTGGCGGAGGAACACCTTCGCTTATGA
>JALONF010000007.1 GCA_025455085.1 Ignavibacteriaceae bacterium | reverse complement strand
TCCGTAGTGTCTTTCTTCTTGAAGAGCCGTATGAATCGAGAGGTTCACGTACGGTTCTGTGAGAGGTTTGGGGGTGAAACTCCCCCTTACCTACTCGACATTTATTTTATTGTCTTGAGTACCAGTCTTGTTAATTTGTTAACAGTCACGGGATTGTCTATTTGCAAGCTCTTTTAAAAGCTTTGGTTGCGTGTCAGCTTAGGCGGCTTTTAAATGTGCTTGCAAAAGTTTCAGTGAACTTTCTTCTTCCTTGAGTTTTCCTCTGCAAATAGTCCAGATGTATATTTCTGATAAAGAAGAAGTAAGAACTCTATTCTTTTAATTTCATTTGTAAATGGTTGGGTTCGATAGGCTAAATCAACAGCTTTATCTAGTGCCTGATGTGCTTTTATAAGTGATGGAGGCATTAAGATAGGATCATAGAGATCTGATAGACTGCTATTAGAAAAATTACTTCTTATTAATATGATTTTTTGAGCAGCCATTTCAATTTTATCAGCGATTTTTTTGGATATATTCTTTGGCCATGGAAAATTATTATATACAATTTCATTTGAGTATCTGTAGCGACCTTCGAGTTTGCCTCCAACATAATTTAGCCAGGTCATATGCATGATAGATGATAATATTCCAAAATGATAAAGTGTTGAGCTCGGAATAATACTGGCCGTGTTGTTAACGATATTATTATTACTAAAAAAAGCCAAGGGAATGTATATTCTGTTTTCTGATGTAGTAAGTGGAACGAAAATATAATCAGTTGTCGGTTGACGGTCTTCTCCAAATAATGTAGGGAAACTTGCAAGTTTATTTGTTGCATCTCTCTTGCTTTCAGATCTATGTTTCTTCACAAGCAGGACTCTAGTAGTTACCTCTGGCATTCTTTTCAGTTCTTGAGGTGAGATACCTTTTAACCATAAACACCATTTCTTTTCATTGTTTAAAAACTCTTTAGTGCTTATTAATGGTTTAATATATTTTTTTGTCTCGGGTTCTTTTTTAATAAGGTTAATTTTTTCTTCATTATCGAGAAGTAAATGACCTCCATCATTAGGCATACTTCCAAAAGATATTTCAGGAACTTGGCAAATTGGTTTGGAGCGTTTTAAAATGACAAAATCATCTGACTCAACGAGATATGGGTTGATATTTTTTACATATCGTTCGTGAGGATCTGATTTTACGGTTTCATATTCAAATAAAATTTTTTCAGGGATATTATGGTTCGAAAATCCGATAATTACAACATATACTGCGGCCTTCCCCCTTGCTTCATTTGTCCATTTAAAAGTTCTATGTGCAAAATGAATTTTTAATTTGTATTTATTAAATAGTTCGTTCCATAGAATTCCAACTTGTTCTCCTTGTGCTATCGAGTTGGTTGAGACGAATGCAACCTTTGTTGGAAAGTTATTATTTGGTATAGTTGGTTCGTTATATTTAGCAAGGTATTGTGCAGCTCTAATATACCAACATGTAACATAATCTAAGACTCCAGCACCCTTTACTCCTTTAAAAACAAGTTCCATATCTGACTTTTGTTCCTTTGTTTGGTACTGTTTTCCAACAAATGGAGGATTGCCAAGAATGTAATCAAATTTTTGTGGACGTTTTTCCCAAGGTATTGGATCAATCAATGAATGCCAGTCGTGTCTTAATGAATTGTCTTTAACAATAATTGCGCTTTTTTTAAGCGGCAATCTAATGTAATACTCACCTATGACTTCAGATAGAAGCATATTCATTTGGTGGTCCATTAGCCACATTGCAACCTGAGCAATCTGGGCAGGAAATTCTTCATACTCAATTCCATAGAATCTATCAACATTTAACTTAATCAGATTGGAAATATCGGTTACTAATTGACCTTTCTGAAAAACCTTGATGATTTCTAATTCAAGTAATCTTAATTCACGATAGGTTATGACTAGAAAATTACCGCATCCGCATGCAGGATCTAAGAACCTTAGTTCTGAAATTCTATCATGAAACTTAATGAGTTTATTTTTACTGTTTTTTATTGCATAAAATTCTTTCCAAAGATCATCTAAAAAAAGTGGTTTAATTAGCCGCAAAATGTTTTTTTCAGATGTATAATGTGCTCCCCAAGCCCTTCTTTCTTCAGGATCCATAACACTTTGAAAAAGAGAGCCAAAAATTGCAGGAGATATTTTACCCCAGTTTAATTGACAACATTTTAAAAGCGATTTCCTCATTTTACTATCGAATGCGGCTATAGGTAACTGCTCTTCGAATAGTTTACCATTTACATACGGTAGTGATGCTAATGATTCATCAAGAGTTTTAAAACGGTCACTTGTTGGTGTATTTAGAACTTGAAATATGTGTGATAAATGGGCTGCTAAGTCACTCCCATCCTCATTTGTTCTTCTTTCAATATATTCTACGAAGACACCTTTTTCAAAGATGCTTGTGTCGTCAGCAAATAAGCAGAATAAAATCCTAACAAGGTAAACTTCCAAGTTATGTCCACTATAGCCGATCTCGTAAAGTCTATCATGTAGTTCCCCCATTAATTCTGCAGCCTTGATATTAACAGGATCTTCTTCTTTGAATTCCCGTTTATGGAACCCAGCTACAAAAGCGAAAAGTTGGACATTCTTAGAGAAATCTTCAATTGAAAATTCATGTTGTGAATTTTCATCTAGGTCATAAAGTCTAAACTTCTGGAAATTGCATACAAGAATGTACTTAGGTAAATCATACTCCTCTATTCCTGGGAAATAATCAATCGCTTGTTGATAGGCTCTGTCTAGGTCTTTCCCACTTGATTTATGTTCAATTAATAGATGCCCTTTCCATAGCAGGTCAATATATCCATCCTTGCGATTTCCCTTGGTGACCTTACTCTCAAATGTTGCTACTCTTCTTCTGGAGATGCCGAAAACATCAAAAAAAGCATCCCAGAATGATTTAGCTTCAGCGTCCTCACTTGTTTCATCTCTCCATTCTTTTGTGAATTGAATTGCTCGTGTTCTTATTTCATTCCAGCTTATTGGCATAGTTTATTTGTTGTAGGTCAAAGTTAATATTAAAACTGTGTGTTGGCATTTGGCTCTTTTGCTTTTGCATGTGGGTTGGGTTGAGTGTCGCGCAAAAGCAAATGTGCCAAATTAGCGGTCGCGGTTTAATCGAAGGTTGTCAAGGAATTATCTACTGTGCAGTGGTTCAATTCATTAACACTAACAGCCCGGCAATATGGGGAGGTTGTGTTACCCGACGCAAGCACCGGTCACGGTCCTGATACTTTAGCCAATCTTTATTATTAGCAGTGGAGCGGTCTGCTTACCGATGAATTACTGGTCCCCTTAAGAAACCAGAATGACAATGTAAAAACCATGACAACAGCGCGTCGGCCAGCAGCCCTATTGACTTTAACTCGGTAGAAGGATTAGTCACGGTACCGAAATTTTGATAAGTGGAAATACAATTTTTAAATGATTAAGTAGAAAATTTGATTTTAAATCATTTATGCTTTCGCCTGGTCAGTCACATCCTGACCAACAAATATAGAATACGATATAAGTGATATAACAATCGAGATTTTTGTGGATATCTTATTGCATACCAAATTTATTTAATTTTCTTATGAATCGAAAATGTTTCAGAGAGTGTAATGTAGGTAAGTCAGATTTCTTTGGTTTTTGGCTGGTGCCTGCAATGAGCTTTTATTTCTAAACTAATGTATGAGTAAGATTCTAAAGCTTGTTGCACGCACCAGCCCGTTAGCTGCAGAGCAAATTTTGCGTTTGTCCTGGTGAAACAACATTTTCTGCTTCAGCTGCCTGACTTGCCGGATGGCAGAGACGGGCTGGAAGGCTTTTTACGCAACCACAAGGATCGACCTGTATAGAATTTTTTTGTTTGCGTAATATGCCTGACAGCGCAGGGAAGGTGAGGATAATGTGACTATTTATTTCGGATTATGTCTTAGAATACGAAGGTTTGGGATATAAAGACGGCAGGCTCATTTGAAGCTTTAGGATTTCAAGCTGCGAATGTAGCTAATCTTAATGATTTCTTAATCTCAGCTTAATACGGCCTTAATGTGTCTAGGATACTATTGTTCCAACAAATAATTAAATTCTACAAGAAAATGGAAAATAAAAGACAAACAATCGTGACCTATGTTGGAGCATCAGTTATTGCTCTGTTGCTAATCGGAATGGTTTTTACCTCAGTTTCAATTCTAAAGGGGAAGAAAAATCTTAATGCAGAGAAACAGACTTCCGAAAAACTTTTATCTGAAAAGCTATCTGTCGAAAAGGACTTAGCCAAATTACAGACAGATTTTTCTACATTTAAACAAAAGAGTGATGCCAACACAAAATTGCTTGCCGAAACTAATATAAAGATTGCTGACAGTGAGAAAAAGATTAATTCACTTTCAGGTGAAAACAGATCTTTGCGTGCTAATCGAAAGGAATTGGAAGAGCTGAAAAAAACCAAAGCTGATCTTGAGAAGGAATCATCTAAGCTGAAATCAGACTATGATAAATTAATGACTCAAAACAAAGATCTTCAGAATTCTTTATCGACATTGGAAACCGAGAAGAAAAACCTTGCACTTCAGTTTGAAAAATCACAGGAAGTCAATACGGACAATTTTCTGGTTACAGCTACTAGGGGGAAGAAAGCAGAGAAATTTGTGATTAAAGCATCAAGAGCAAAAAAACTGAATATGGCTTTTGAGGTTCCTCAAAGCCTTACTGAAGCAATTAGCTTTAAGATAGTAACCCCTTCCGGGACAATAATTAATCCTGATGATAAATCTTTGACATGGACTTTCCCTCTGGATACAAGGAATTTAACTGCAAGTCTATCAACTGTGACAGGGGAGTTTGAACAGTCACGTCAAATTGTTCTAAATTATATGCCAAAAGGGAAGCTTGCAAAAGGGGAATACAAAATACAGATACTCAGTGATGGCAATAATATAGGCAATTGCAGGATAATGCTTAAGTAGAACTTTTTTTTCAATTTTTCTATACTTTGTTTCAGATGCCCGTCATATGGCGGGCATTTTTTAAAGCATCCAGATAATTATAAAACAGGTTTAATCAAATTAAGTTATGAGAATTCTTATATATTTTATTTTGGTTTCTGTTCTGGTGTTTTCGTCATGTGAGAGGAAAAATAAACCTCTCGGCAAAAATAATATGCCTGTTGCAGAAAACATTACTCCAAAGATTGAAGAAAAGACTGTTCCAGATACAGCAAATCCGATTAAAGAAGTTGAAGAAAAACTTGTTGCAAATAATAACAAGCTTCCGAATCCCCATCACTACTTTGTTATAATAGGAAGTTTCAGAAATCCGGATAATGCAAAAAAATACCAGGAACAGATTTTGAAGAATGGGTTCAATTCAGAGATTTTAAAAAATGAAGCCGGTTTATACAGGGTTTCAGTCATGGCAACAAATGAAACAAGGGAGGCAATGAAGGAAATCAGACGTATACGCAGTGTCTTCCCAGAGTATTACGATACATGGTTATTGATTCAGAAGAAATAAACTATGTCTTAAACAGCACTCTTTTTTTACAGTATAACTTAATACACAAACAAATGAAGAAGATTTATTATGCAATATTTACACTAATCCTTATGGTTTTCCTAAATTCCTGTGCTTCGGTTTATAAATGTGGTGATTCAAAACCTAAGAAGACGCCTATTACATGGAGTAAAAACATGAAAACAGTGGTTACTGAAAGAGATAAATTATGTACCAATCTGGCTTTAAAGGAAAAAGAAAATGCCGGATTGAAGAATTCAATTACTGACCTGACAGGTAAGAATAAAGACCTCACAGATCAGTATAATTCATTGGTAAATAAAAACACAGATTTAGAGGGGAAGTACAAAGATTTAATTAATGAGAGCTTATCCAAAACCAATCAGTTCAACAAGGCTTTACAGGCAAAATCTGATGAGTTAAACAATAAAGAACTTTTGCTGTCAGAGAGAGAAAAAGCACTGAAAGAGATGCAACTGATAATAGAAAGACAGGATTCTATTACCAGGCGACTAAATGGAATTCTAAGAAATGCTTTATTAGGATTTAACTCTGATGAGTTATCGGTAGAAATTAAAAATGGCAAAGTATATGTTTCAATGTCAGATAAGCTTTTATTCAAATCAGGTAGTTCTGCAGTTGAAGAAAAAGGGAGACAGGCATTAAAACTTCTGGGAGAAGTTCTTGACAAAAATCTCGATATAGACATACTTGTGGAAGGTCATACAGATAATGTGCCGATAAAAACATCACTTTACAAAGACAATTGGGATCTAAGTGTGGCAAGAGCTACTTCTATAGTTCGAATCCTAACCAATGACTATAAAATTGTCCCTGCCCGTATGACGGCATCAGGTAAAGGAGAATTCTTTCCCAAAGCTGATAATGATACTGCTGAAGGAAGAGCCCGCAACCGGAGAACTGAAATAATCTTATCTCCGAAACTGGATGAAATTATGCAGCTATTGAAAGAATAAGGCTTGTCATATTTGTTAATTAGGTTTGATTTAACGTATGTTCAAGGCTTTTTCCAAAATTTTTCGAGATGTGGACATTTATTCGCAGCAAATATGAGGGGCATAATAATAAAGTAAAATTGAAGTTATGCGAAAAGAAATTATTGAAGAACTGGCATTAGAAAATAGCAATCCTTGTGTAACCATTTCATTAAACACACATCGGACAAAACCCGACAACAAAAAGGATCGTATCCTCTTAAAAAATTTGTGTAAACAAGCTGAAAGCAGACTTATTACTGAGTTTGGCATAAAGTTAATTGCACCACTATTGGCTAAATTAGATAAGGTTTCCGACGAGATTGATATTAGCCTGAATCTCGACAGTTTACATATCTTCCTTTCAAACAAGACGAAAGAAATTATTAAATCATCATGGCCGGTTAAGGCAAACACTGTGCATATTGCGAATAGTTTCGCACTGCGCCCGCTAATTTATGCCTTAAACCGGACTGAAGAGTATTTAATACTTCTATTATCTCAAAGTGGGGTTCATCTCTATAGAGCGTTAAACGATTCAATAACTGAAGAAGTAAAAAACAGTAATTTCCCATTTAGCCAAAACATCCATTTTCATACTGATTCTCTCAAAATCAGCGACCCCAAAGCAGTTGATAACATGGTTCGCGAATTTCTTAATAAAGTAGACAAAGCAATTGGAAAAGTAAACCGTCAAACTGGTTTGTACTGTATTGCTATTTGTACCGAAGACAATTTTAGTCGCTTAATGCAGGTAGCAGATAATCCAGCACTTTATATGAGGTTTGCCAACATAAACTATAATAATACTGCAAATCATTTCATTTCAGCACAAGCATGGGCGTTAGTAAAAAAAATGCAGGGCGAAAAAATGTCAGAAGCTGTAAAAGAGATTAGGGATGCTGCTGCAGTTGGCAATGTTTACACCGACCTGCAGGAAATTTATCGTGCTGTTAAAGAAGGCAGAGGAGATTTATTAATAACCGATCATAATTATTATCAGGCTGTAAAAATGAAAGGTGAATTTTCATTTGAATTAATACAGGATGTTACAATACCTGGCGTAATCGATGATATAATCAGCAATATTTCCTGGGAAATTATTTCTAAAAACGGAAGGGTTCTGTTTACGGAAAATGAGGATTTAAAAGAACTTGGGAATATAGTTTTGAAAGTGAGATATTAAAAACCAAATGAAGAATATAGACCTTTTAAAAGTTGCATATGTTTTTGATGGGCACAAAGGGTACACATTACCTGGAGAAGCAATCACAGCAATTAATTCCTTTTTAGTTGCAGAGAATCTGTATTTATCAGCAACAAGGGAAATTATAACTAAACTTGAAAATCTGAATGATGAATTTTTGCATTTAAAGGATCGCAATCCTATCCATCAAATAAAAACCAGAGTTAAAACACCCAAAAGTATCATAGATAAGCTGAACAAACTTGGTTGTGAACTCAGCGTTGAATCAGCAAGAGAAAACCTCACCGACATAGCTGGAATCAGGGTAATATGTTCCTACATTGATGATATATATTTGATTGCAGATTTGCTTACATCACAGGACAATATAGAAGTTATCCGAACTTCAGATTACATTAAGAATCCAAAACCTAATGGCTACCGCAGCCTCCATATGATTGTAACAGTTCCTGTTTACCTGTCAGACAGGAAAGAGCTTGTTAAAGTAGAAATTCAGATACGCACTATTGCTATGAATTTCTGGGCCTCACTGGAACATGAAATGTCATTTAAACTTACCAATGAAAAAAACATAGTTGTCACACAGGAATTAAAAGATTGTGCTGATGTCATTTCCAATATTGATATCAGGATGCAAAACTTACATAACGAATAGAATTTACATCGATACAAATTTGGATGAATAATACAAGGGTTTCAGCGAGATATAAAATATCGCCAAATGATTACCCGGTATATTAGATATTTAATAAAATTATTAAAATGAAAAGATTTATAGGGATAACGATTCTAATGATCGTCATTATTATTAGTTGTCAGAGTTTAATGGCTCAGAATTTTAAATTTGGTCATATTAATAGTGATGAACTCATTCAGGCTATGCCGGAATATGACTCAGCAATTATTAAACTGGAGAAATTACGTAAGGAACTTATAAATTATCTTGAGATAATGTCTGTGGAGCTGAATACTAAATATGATGCATATAATAAGGATAGTAAAAATCTTAGCGATATCGTAAAACAGACCAAAGAACAGGAACTGAGTGACATGAACAGAAGAATTCAGGAATTTCAAACCTCAGCGCAGACTCAATTACAGGAGAAACAGACAGAGCTTCTTCAGCCTATCTATGCAAAAGTTGAAAAAGCAATTAAGGAGGTTGGTAAAGAGAATGGCTATCTTTATATTTTCAATTCCACCCAGGATGGGGCACTTTTGTTTTTTGACAAAGAAAAAAGTTCTGATGTAACAACTCAGGTTAAAGCAAAACTTAAATTAAAATAACCTGTTTGTCAAGTGATTGGTCTAACATAATTTAATTCAAACTCTAATGAAAATTCTGATTATTGAAGACGAACCTCAGGTTGTTGAGTTTTTAGTAAAAGGGCTGACTGAAAAAGGGTATGAAACAATAGTCGCTTATGATGGACAGATGGGGGAGAGGCTCGTTTTAAAAGGAGAATTCGATTTTATAATTCTGGACGTTATCTTACCCTTTATAAATGGGCATGAGCTTTGTAAACGCATAAGGGAAAGAGGGCTTCAGGTGCCGATTTTGATGTTAACAGCACTTGGAACCACTGATGATAAAGTATCCGGATTTGATGCCGGGGCTGATGACTATCTGGTTAAACCTTTTGAGTTTGCAGAGCTACTCTCCAGAATTAAAGCGCTTACTAAAAGAACATCTGGTATGATTTATACATCTAAAGTCATTAAGATGGCAGATCTTACCCTTGATCTAAATAAGAAAGCAGCAACACGGGGAGATAAGAGTATTGATCTTACGGGTAAAGAATTTGAGTTATTGGAATTTTTAATGAAGAATGCAGGAAGAGTTTTATCTCGTGTGGAAATCGCTGAAAAAGTATGGGATATTACATTTGAAACAGGAACAAATGTCGTAGATGTTTACATTAGCATTTTAAGAAAAAAAATTGACAGGGATTTCGATGAAAAGTTAATCCATACTAAGGTTGGACTGGGTTATTACATAGATAAGTCATAATGGAAATCAGGAAAAAATTATTATATCAGTTCATAAGCATTGTTGCTATGATTCTCCTTTTTTCTTCACTTTCCGTATATTTTTCTTTTTCCGGAGGCAGAAAACAGGAATTTTATGACCGGCTTGGCAGTAAGGCAAAAATGGTAGCACAGATGCTGATTGATATAGATGAAATAGATGCAGAATTATTAAAAAGAATTGAAAAAAACAATCCTGTAAGTCTTCCTAATGAGATAATCATTATTTATGATTATCAGGATAAGATTGTCTACAGTACAGATGACAATCAGTTATTGGCTATCTCACCGGAATTGATTACTGAAGTAAGGCTAAAAGAAGAAGTTCAATTGAAACAGATGCCTTATGAAATACTTGGTCAGTTTTATACTGGTAAGTATGACAGATACGTTGTTTTTGCAGCAGCGACTGATATTTTTGGATTAATGAAGCTCAACCGACTGAGGATCATTATTATAGTCGTTTTCTCTATAAGTCTTATTATAGTATTTATATCTGGAAAGATTTTTGTATCACGTGCTTTAAACCCTATTTCTTACATTATGGCGCAGGTTGGGGCAATTGGTGTTTCCAACCTTAATGCAAGGATTTCTGAGGGAAATGGCAAAGACGAACTTTCACAGCTTGCACATACTTTTAATAAGATGTTAGAAAGGATTGAGTCAGCCTTTAAAACTCAAAAAAATTTCATTGCCAACGCCTCCCATGAATTGCGGACTCCTCTTACCGTTATTACAGGGCATCTGGAAGTAATCCTGATGAAGGCCAGAAAGAATGAAGAATACAGAAAGACTATTATTTCTGTTCTCGGAAATATAAAAAACCTCAATCACATTTCAAACCGCCTATTGCAACTGGCTCAAGCCAGTTCTGAATTTTCAGAAGCTGATTTTAGTCTGATCCGGATAGACGAAATCCTATGGCAAGCCAAGAAGGATGTACAAAAAATAAATGATAACTATCAGATTAGTATTAATTTTTCTGAGTCAATTGATGATGAATATAAACTGAAGGTCAACGGGAATGAACAGTTACTTAGAACTGCCATAAGTAACATTATAGATAATGGCTGTAAATATTCCGGAGATCATACTTCTGAAATCAGTGTGAATAATGAAAATAATAATGTGATCATTAATTTTTCCGATAAAGGGATCGGAATTTCCGAAGAAGAATTACAGATGATTTTCCAACCATTTTATCGTGCAAAAAATGCTTTCTGTACGAAAGGATATGGTATCGGTTTATCACTGGTTGAAAAAATTATGAAATTACATAAAGGAAAGATCACCGTTAAATCGGAATTATTGAAGGGCAGTACCTTTACTCTTGCCCTTCCTTTATATAGTTGAATATTTATTTGAAAATCTATTAATTTACCTCTATACACAATCATAGATTTTCTTCCTGATATAATCCTACTTAATAATAAATATCCTAAAGAATTGTCGCAGTCTTTCCTATTTTAAAATGATGCTTTTGTTAATATTAAATCTTAAGCTATAATCGGATAAATGGCTTATTTGCAACAAATACAATTAGTAATGCCAGCAGTAAAATGTCGACAACCTGTTTAGGTGTCATGTTGATTTTTTTCAAAAAACGTTTTATATTATTTTATTTTAGGTTTATTTACAAATTTAAACAATTCCATTACCAAGATTAAAGGTATAGCTAACACCAATATTAAAATCCATTCATTAATGGTAATCGGTTCGATGCGCAAGATGTTTTGCATAAATGGAATTTGCATGCTAAGGATATGAATACCTTGTGCCGCCAAAACCCCAAACACAAGGATGATATTTCTTTTTAATGGCACCTTAAATGCCGAAACCCTTTCGGAACGGGCATTGAATACATGAAAATTTTGCATAAATACCATAAGCAACAGAATAAGGTCGCGTGTGTGTATTTCGGTCATTTGGGTGTAATTGTTTAAATAATACCACAGCCCAAAAACTATCAACCCCATTGTTGCACCCGATACAATGGTTTGATTAATCATAAGAGGGTTGAATATTTTTTCCGAGGGCTTACGAGGAGGTCGTTTCATAGCTCCAGGCTCACCTCCTTCGAAAGCAAGGGCAACGTCCTGTATGCCATTGGTGACCAAATTCAACCACAACAATTGTACGGCAAGAAGCGGCAGTGGCAATCCTGCAAAAATAGATGCCAGAAATAAGATAATTTCAGCAGCTCCTGTTGAAATTAAAAGGTAAATTACTTTTCGCACATTATCGTATGCAAAGCGGCCTTCTTCAACACCTGCCACGATAGACGAAAAGTTGTCGTCCAGCACAATCATTGAACCTACCTCTTTAGCCACATCAGTACCAGAGCCCATTGCCACACCAATGTTGGCACGTTTTAGCGCAGGAGCATCGTTTACGCCATCGCCCGTAACAGCGACGAATTCTCCCTTACGGATAAGCACATCAACAATTTCCAGTTTCTGTGAAGGCGAAACCCTTGCAAATACTGTTGTTAAAGCCACAAGTTTTTCAAAAGCAGGACTGTCATGTGCTCCTGATTCTGCGAGCATTTGTCCGGTAACCACTGGTGTGGTTTCATCAGCAATACCAAGTTCACGGGCAATGGTCCCAGCGGTTTCGGGATGGTCGCCGGTTATCATAATTACTTTTATCCCGGCTCCCCGGCATTGTTCAACCGATATTTTAGCTTCTGGCCTTAAAGGGTCAATAAATCCCACAAGTCCGTAAAAGGTTAGTGGAGGAATATCCTCTGTTTCATATATTTCTTTTTTATGATATTCTTTGTATTCGCCGCTGGCAAATGCCAATACCCGGTAGCCGCCTTTAGCCAGATGTTCGGAATCGACAAGTATTTTGTCTTTATCTATTTCTTTAATACCGCCATCAACGGACATGGATGTACAAAAATCGAGAATGGTCTCAACAGCGCCTTTCACACCAATGTAAACCGAGTTATTTACATTGCAAAATGATGCAGAGAATTTTCGCTCCGACTCGTAGGGAATTATTCCAATCGGTTTTTCCTCTGTCAGCCATTTTTCTGGACTTACTCCAAGTTTGTAACTCATGCCCAGCAGAGCGACATCCATTGCATCGCCATGATACGACCATTTATCATTTTCTTTGGTTAATGAACCCTCGTTGGCAAAAACAGCTATGCGGGTAATTTTCGCAATCTCATCATTTTCTGAAAACTTAATTGATTTACCCTCTGAATCGACTACTTTACCTTCGCCATTATAGCCTTGTCCTTCCATAGTGTAGCGGCTACTGTTGGGTAGATGTATAATTTTAGCCGTTTGCTCGTTAACGGTAAGTGTTCCGGTTTTGTCGCTGGCAATTACGGTGCAACTGCCTAAACTCTCAACTGATGTAAGCTTGCGGACAATTACATTTCGCTTTGCCATTCGTTTGGTGGCTATGGATAAAGCTACAGTTAAAGCTACCGGCAAACCTTCAGGAATGGCAGAAACAGCAAGTGCTACAACAAAGAAGAAGATTGCGGTTAAATCCATCCCCTGCATTCGGAGTACAACTCCCAAAAAAACACTAAGGGCAATAATAAAAATACTGATTTGCTTGATGAATTTCTCAATGCGTTGCACCAATGGCGGTTTTGCAGAAGCCGATTCGGTTACATCCTGTGAGATTTTACCTACCTGTGTATCTAAACCAGTACAAACCACAACGCCCACTCCCCGTCCTTTCATTACGGTAGCACCAGCAAAAGTCATATTGGTTCTTTCGGCAACGCCAAGATTTTCCTGTAATACTGCAATTTGTTTTTTTGCTGCTATGGATTCGCCGGTAAGAAAACTTTCGTCAATTTCCAGACCCGACACTTCAAGTAACCGAATATCGGCCGGCACTTTCATGCCCGATTCGAGTAGCACCATGTCGCCCGGTACAAGTTCTTCAGAAGGTACTTCCGTTTCTTTGCCATCCCTTCTTACCCTTGCTTTAATTTTCATTAATTTCTGCAAGCTGCTGGCACTCCTTTCTGCATTGAATTCCTGATAGGTTCCCAATGCACTGTTAATGAAAATAACCAGAAAGATGAATATGGCATCTTTCCCTTCGCCAATGGCTACTGATGCAAGAGCTGCAGCAACGAGGATAAAAATTAATGGATTCAATAGCTGGTGCAGGATTATCTGAATGAGGGTAACTTTTTTACCCTCGGGCAATTTATTCCCGCCGTAAAACTCCAGCCTCTTCTTTACTTCTTCCTGATTTAACCCTTTTTCAGATGTTTTTAATTCACTGAAGATTATTTCTTCACTAAATGTCTGCCAATGCTCTTTTGCTATTGTACTCTGATGTTTAATAGTATGATTCTTCATTTATTATTCAACTGTTTTAATAAAGAGTTATTTTCAAATTTTACTCCATAAATCGGTAATGCCTTCTAATTTCTTCCTCAATTTTTTTGTCCCATAATTTTGATAATATTTCTTTAGCCATATTTTCATAAAAAAGCGATTTATTTGTATCGCCTGATTTATTATACAGGTCCGCCAGTTTTTTCATGGAAGGAATGTGCATATCGTTAACCTGCAAACATATTAAAAACTGGTTTATTGCTTCATCGTAAAATCCATTTTTAATTAATTCTTCCCCGTTTTTAAAATGTAATTCTATTTCTTTTATTTCATAGTCGAGTTTTAATTGAATAACATCATTTTTTTTATTGTAATGAATGAGCAAGGCATCTCGCGAATAACTTTTTCAGTAACACTCCCCATAAAAAACCGGCTTAACCCTGTTCGTCCATTGGTGCCCATTATCAGCAAGTCGATATTTTGTTTTTTAATTGTATTCAAAATTTTCTCATCCGCTTTACCGCATTTCATTTCAATTTTATGTTCAACCCCTTCCAAATTAAACTCTTTAGTAAATGTTTTCATTTCATTTTTAACCCTTTTCAATCTTGTTGCATTTTCTTCATCCAAGTCAATATTAATTCTTTTGGAAACATATTCAAGAGGTTCGTAAACGGTAATAATGTTTAGCCTGGCATTAAATTTCCTTGCCAATAGAACAGCATTGGTAAGCGCACGCTTTGAGGGTTCTGAGAAATCAACCGGGCAAAGAATACTGGATAACAATGTTTTTCTCTCCCCGTTGACCAACCATACAGGGATATCAGATTCTCTGATAATTTGTTCGGTAATTACACCCAGTTTAAATTTTTCCCTTTTCTTTTTTTCTTTTGCACCAATTAGTACCAGGTTAACATTCTCTGAATTTGCCTTCTGAACAATAGTGTCAACTATTTTACCAATGAGAACTTCCGGTTCACGTACTTTTACTTTATTGCTAATGAGAACTTCTTTAATCTCATTTAATGATTCTGCTACCGATTTTACAACAATATCTTTTATATTGTCGTTTAGTTCAGTGTCACCAACAACAGACATCAGTATAATTTCTGATTTGTATGCATTTGCCAGTTTTATTGTGGCATTTATCTGTTCTGTTGAGTCAGTATTGACATCAATTGGCACTAAGATTTTTTCAAGTAGTTTCATGCTTTTTTTCGTTTAATTTTATATTATTATAATGGAAATGAAGTCCGATAATTATACTGTCCTAGTTATGCGTTCGTGCGGTTTATGAAGTTTCCCATTTTATTGGAAGGGAGGATCTTTGCTATCAGGGATTTTGATTTGGGTTTTGCGAACAATAAAAATTCTCAATTTTTTTTAAGTAAATGGCACGTCAGAAAGCATTATGCAGACTGTTCATAGAAGAGACAGTTTGCTTTATAACATTTGTTAAAGATGATACTGAAATAGTTCCTTTTGGTTGATTCTTAATATTATCATATAAAAAAGCTATTGTCTGTTCGTAAAAAAAGTTGGTGTTATCCATTCGTTGTTGCAACAAAACACGATCTTTATCTGAGCGGAAATCTGCAGGTTTTATAATTTCAATCTGTTCGTTTATGAAAGTTTGTAATTTAATTAATAAGTCTTTAGCTACCGGACTTTCGCTCTCATTCATTTCTATAATGTTATGTATCACATCTTTTATATGTTTTGCACTATAAACCAGTGAGCGAAGAGACATCATACTGGTGGTTAAATTCTCTGCGTCCTGCAATGAAAGGCTTTGTTTTTGAATCTCATTATAAAAAAGGAAAATCTCATCTTCAATTTGTTTTAATTTTTCATACTTACTGTTCAGGCTCACTGAACTTCTGAAAATATGCTTCCATCCTTTTGCCATTGAATACTCTTGGCCGATACCAAAACTCTCCTTTAAAAAACTGATTGTTTGATATTTAACCTCCTGAAGTTCCTGTTCGACAGCTTTAAGAGCAACTTCGGTAATTGCCGGATCAATGTTTTTAATAAACAAAGTTTCTCCCTGAGGTTCCGAATTTCTGAAACGATTTTTTAGAAATTTCTGAAACTGTCCCAACAGTGGCCAGAATAAAAATATAATGCAAAGGTTCAGAAGCGTGTTTAGCAAAACAAGTTCCATCAGAGGATCTTTAATGCCGGATAAATAATACACCACATCAACTGCCTGACGTAGAAATATAAACATAAATGTACCACCGGCAATATTAAAAACCACATTGGCAAACGCCAGTCGTTTTTTGTCTGCGGTGCCTCCGATCGAGCCCATTAATAAGGTTGTTGTAGTGCCCATATTGGCTCCAATTATCATCGCAAAAGACTGGTAAACATCGATAAGTTCTGCGTTCAGAGCACTTAAAATAATTACAATCATTGCAGAGCTTGATTGAATCAGTGCAGTTATTATCAAACCAAAAATTAAAAATACCCAAAGTCCATATTGTGAAAACAAAGCAAAGTCAATCTGATCTGCAACCTTATCGAGGGTCACCTTCATGAAATCTAACCCTAAAAAGATCAATCCAAACCCAATCAGAAACACACCGATATTTTTCAATACCGGTCTGCTTTTGAAGAACAGGAATGATAAGATTCCAACTGCCAGAAAAGGGTATGAGAAATCGGCAATATTCATTTTAAAACCCAAAGCAGCAACTATCCATGCAGTAATCGTTGTTCCCAGATTAGCTCCCAGTACTATACCCAGAGCACTTTGTAATCCCAGAATCCCTGCACCCAGGAATGCTAAAACCAAAAGCGTAACCATGGAACTGCTTTGTAAAACTGCAGTAACAAAAGTTCCTGTTAAAATGCCTTTCCAGCTTTTACTGGTAAACCGCTTTATGAAGTTTTGAAACGATTTGCCCGCAAGCCCTTTTATTCCATCTTCCAGATGGCGCATCCCGAAAAGAAAAACTCCCAATCCGGCCAGAAACATCCAAAAATCAAAAGGGATCTTTTGCATGAAGTAAAATTAAAGAAAATATCAAGTTTATTACATGAACACTGATGAAATGCATAGTATATCAGCCTATTCCGAGTTTATATCTTCCTTTGAGGACATAATTTAAAAAGAGGAGGAGCGAAGGCATTTGGCTCTTTTGCTTTTGCATGAGCGTTGGATTTAGTGTCGCGCAAAAGCAAATGTGCCAAATAAGCGGTCGCGATTTAATCGAAGGGTGTCAAGGAGCTGTCTATCGTGCAGATTGTTAATTCATTAACACTAACGGCCCGGCAATATGGGGAGGTTGTGTTACCCGACGCAGCATCCGGTCACGATCCTGGTACTTTAGCCACAAAGCTGTCACGGTGCAAGGAGGGTATGGCGTGGTTTTTGCCGTCCAGGTACAAGTTTTTTCGAAGCCGGGCGTGTCGCGGTACAATTTTGATCGGAACCAGAAAACTGTCACGGTACAGAATGTTTTTTAGGGGCACTAGCGCAGTGTCGCGGTACAAACTATCTCGGAGCCAGAAATTTATCACGGTGTAGGATTTAAATAGCGGGCAGATGAGCGTATCCGGGTACATGAACCATAACAAAATTGTCTTGGGTGCAGGAGTAATCAAAAACCGTGACAAGCTTATTGACCCTACCGTCCGTGTTAGGTTTTAGGGCGTGTGCTCTGAGTTACTCAAGGGTACAGAGAGTTTAAGTTCTTTGAATGAGTAACAAAACTTTAAGTATGATGGTAGACATCCTGACATGTT
>JALONF010000155.1 GCA_025455085.1 Ignavibacteriaceae bacterium | reverse complement strand
TGGCAAAAAATGAGAATTTTTGGAAGCAAATGGTAACAAATTGCAAGAAATTGAAAAATATGATAAAAATTAGGAAATTATTTGTGAACAGGTCTACTGTATAAAGAATGGTAATTATAAAGAGGAAAAGACATATGGATAACGAACTTTCGGTACCGGGTTCTGAATCTGTCCCGATGAATGGGCGGGATCTGGCAGTTCGAATTCTGGAACATCCTGAGGGTGGAGTGGCGGGTTTGCTGCGCCTAAAGGGATATATAAACTTGGGAAATGAAACCGTATGGCTGGAGTTTAAGGCGTCACTTAACCCTAAAGATGGGCGATATGAGCCTGGGGAAAATAAAGATGACTATCGCTGGAATTTTGCCGAGGCAGTTATTGCCATGGCTAACACGGTGGGTGGTGTGGTATTACTAGGATTGGATGATCGCGCCCAAGTTGTTGGTCTGGCAGCTAGTGATTGGCGGGAAACAATTCAGAGGAAGGGCTATGAAGCTTTTAATCGGGAAGTGGTGCAATCAGCACTACTTTGCCAGGGTTGGAAAACCGGGAGAAAAGGGAATCTTTATCTATCTCATGGTTGTGAAAGTCAATTTGAAAATTTGTTTGAGATTCGTACTGAGAGTTACCAAAACCAACCTATAGTAGCAATTTTGGTTTCACCTACTCATGATAATGAATTACTAGAAATAGAAGAAGAGCTTAATAACCGAAAAAGGAATATAGTTTATATACGCCAACCAGGTGATGTAGGGCAGAATCGTGGATTGCAAAGTTACAAGGATATAGATGAATATAAACGCTCTCGTAGATTAAGATTGAGCGAAAAAACTTACAATAATTTATGGCAAAAATTTCTATCTGAAACTTCTCTACAGCAATCAAACAAGAATAATATTAAACTCGTAGGTATGTCGAAGCAGCAAAAAATTCTTGAGGACACTATCTCAAGTTGGATTAAGGGTAACTCTATAAAACCTATAGTTATTCTTGGTGAGGAGGGGACAGGTAAAACAGCATTAATTGGGAAAGTATTAAACCTACAGCAGCCTCGACCTAAAGTCATCAATATATCCGGGAGTAGTTATGAACTTGATCCAGATAGATTTTATATTTACGTTCTTGCACAATTATTTTCTATTGATTTTAATTATGATGGAAAGATAATTGAAAATCTAAGAGACTTTTGTTCAAAAAATAGCTTAATTTTTGTGCGTAACTTATTGAATTTTATTTCTCAAAGTGACCAAAAAGAATCTCTGATTCGTTCTCCTATAGCCGGAATTCCTAAAAAAACAAGTGATTTTGATAGTGCAGAAATTAATATTAGTTCAGAATTTAAAGTAAGTGGTAAGAGTGAGTTTTATTTAGAGTTATGGCGGGTTCTAGATGTATTTTCTACTGTAGAAAGCACAAAAATAATTGTGTGGATTGAGGATGCTCAAAGATATGAAAATGTTAATTCAACTGGTCTTAATTTATTAATGCGTGTTGCATCTGAAAAGAACAACCATATTTTACTTATTGCTGAATTTAGAGCAGAACATACAAGAGATATAAATAGAATCAAAGAAAGATATTGTGCATATTGCAGCAACCCTATCATTAGCAGTGATTTGAGACCAGAAGAAATAAATCAACTTATAGCAGTTTTTCTTGATAAACCAAGTGCTGAAATACCTAGAGCTTTTAGTAAACACATATATTCAAATACTGGCGGTAACCCAAAGATAACCATAGATTTTTTAAAATATCTTGAAGAATGTGGTATTTTAAAACGTCATTCAGATATTGAGAGTTTATTATCACCTCGTATTTTTGATATAAAAATTCCTTCTGAGCTTAAAACTATTTATAAAAACCGAATGGATCATTTTGATTTATCTAAGGATCATTTGGAAATTTTGTCAATAATAGCATGTAGCCCAGATTATGAAGTATCAGTATCCTTAATTGCTTTAATCCTTGGCGAATCTATTTCAGAACAGGTAGAATGGCTTATAGACATGGAGATTCTCCGACAATGTGAGAGTTATGATGAGTGGAAAGTTCGTTTTGCGCATCTTGCAGCACGGGATGCTTGTTTAGAAATCTTACAAACACAAGATAAAGATTTTCGAGAATCATTGAAAAGTAAGGTCTTGGTTGTGCTTTCTGAAAAAACAACTAAGGATAAGGTATTTCAAGCACTTGATGTAATTTGCCGTGAACTTTGTTGTATTGCAGGTGACGGTATCCATCTCGCTGAGAAGATAGTTCGCCCAGTCCTTAATGCGCGTACAGAAGATATTCCTAAACTTGAAAAATATTCATCGGTATTAATTAAAGTAATATCAAATGAAAACTATTGTGTTTTATTTGTTCGTTCATATCTGCGTATAAAAATTAAAGAACTTAAGTCATTATCCCGATTAGATAATGAAGAATATTTTCATTTTGCAAAGCAATTTTGGGAAATATCTTCAACTGGTTTTGAAGATAAATTCCGTTTTTTCTGTATAATAATAGCTCAATGCATGGCAAAATCAATTACTGATGATCAACAAAGAATTAACCAAGTTGCAGAATTTTTTTCAAAATTTCGTTATCTTATAAATACTCAAGATATTAGTAAAGAAATTATAGAACAAACATTGTCTTCTGTAGCCCGTTCATTTTGGCGCAATGTTCCTAAGGAATTTACTAAAATTACAATTTTGTACCAGAAAATTCGGAGAAGTGATATTGATTTCAAAGTTGATGACTATGCTAAAATTAGTTCAAATGCACAAGCTAGATATATTCATCTTAAAGCTTTAAAAAATGAAATGCATAATCAGGCTGAACTGGATGAGGATTTTTCCCTTGTTAAACGTCTTCTTTCTTGTTATTTAAATGATTCTTATGATCATAATAATTTGATTGACCATCAGAAAGATTTAATTTTGTTTTCCGAATTGTTAATTAAAACCCATATTTGGCAAGTGTCAGACAATTATCAATCCTTTGAAGATGTAGAAAAAATATTAAAACAAGTTGAAAGTTTTTGTGTTGAATTTCAAAATACAGCATTTGATGATCTCGAAGATTTGTTAGTTCAAGCTCATGTCGTTTTTGCTCGGGCTATAAAGAATAATACAATTAAATCTATTGAAACTATTAAAAATTGTGAGCGAATTGTATCTTCAAAATGGCTTATTTACCTTGTTTCTGAAAGAATACTTATTGCCTACCGTGCGGGTATATCTTTTAATGGTGAAGATTTTAATTTTTTAAAGAATCTTTTATTCAATGAAAAGACATGGAGCAAATATAATACTGAGAAAATAAACATTATTATGGATGCAATTTCTATTTTAAATCTTGACTCTAAAGACTTAATTAATCAAATATTGTTAAATTGGATCGATGGTTTCTTGAATGACCCTGATATGCTATTGGATGTAGTTCGCTATTTAGAATATTTCTCTATTAACTTTAATTTAGATACTAGACAAGTATTTTCCTTAATAAGAAAAAAACCAATATGGAGTAAAGTAGATCAAATAGCAATATCAGTATTCGAGAAACGCTGTGAAAATAATCTTGAAGATCAGAAATATAAAAGTAATAATCATAAGAAGCCTATTAAAGAAATAAGAAATAGATTCGATACTCCTTTAAAAATTTATCATGATTTAGACATTTTTGATAAAGATATTAGAAAAATTATTGGATTTATTGTTATGGACATGATAAATGCGATATTGGCTTTTCCTAAAATCAAGGAAAAAGATGATGTTAATCGTATCCAAGCTATCAGAAATGTCATTGAAAATATTACTATCGAAAAAGATATAAAGAGAAATACTTCATACTGGAACGCTCGTTGGAAATTACAAGTAAAGTATGGTGATAGCAAATCTGCTCTTAGCGAATGCGAAAAGATTATTTCTGAAATCAATATTAATAATAGTGATAGAAAATTAAGAATATTTCTTTTGGCGAACGCAGCAAGATTAGCAACACCATATCTTTATGGGTTTGAAGAGTTTTCTGGACAGTTTGATAGAAACAATATATCTATATCAATAAATTATCTTCGCCAATGGCTAGAATTAGAGCCAGAATCCGAAGCTTGCACAAGATACTTGTTGAACATTTGTCAGCACTGTAGTGAAGATGAAAAAAGATGGATAGTTGACAAAGTATCTTACATTGCTGATTTTATTGAAAAACAAGGTAATATCAAAGATGTTCGGTGGCTTTATTATAACCTCGTATTTGAATTTCATAGATTAAAAGATAGAGCCTCTGAAGTTCTCTCTGCTGAGAAAGCATATAAACTTGCGTGTAGAGAATTGCATACTACTTTAGGAGATAAATCCCGCTTTGAAAGTAATTTACTTTATGTAAATCTTATTTCTGCGCTTGAGAACAATGATAAAATTGAAGATTTAATATTAAATTTTGAACCCATTAACGAGAAAGTTAAGGGTTCTGATTTACAGGCGCTTGTCTCTTACAATTTTGCAATTATGTATCTACTTACTGGAAATTTTGAGGAAGGTATTTTTATTCTCTACAAGCTACCTAAGGAACAACATTGCAAAAGCGAATTGCGTGAAAATGTAGCATGGTTGATTATATTCATTAATGATACAAATACAAGAAATTATATTGAAGTACCTAATATTTGGTTGGGTACAGCAATGAAACTATCTGGGGGGCTTGCATATAAAAGTCTTGGAGAAACTGATATTGCAAAAATGTGGATATCAGCATCTTTAGAAAATCTTCAATCGCAAGAATTATCCTCAGAATTAGCTCAAATATTAATCTATTCAGCAGAGCAAGTGAAAATAAAAATTCCGGATTATTTAGTAAATACATGTCACAAAAATTTTCATAATCTTGAGGTGCGTGCTAAACAGTTATTGCAAAATCCAGATTATATCTTGGATAAAAACTCTCTATGCCCTTGTAAGAGCGGAAGAAGATATAAAGATTGTTGCCGTTCACTTTTTTTATTCTAATGAGGATAATTTATGGTTACAAAAATGATCTCAGAACTAGATACCACAGAAGTAAATTCTAAATCTATGCCAGAAATCATCGTTCAGATGCCAATCCGTTCTCTAAAAGACCTATTGAGAGAGATCGAGAGGCTAGCGTCATGGAATCCACCCTCGGCGATTGAACAGCAACTTGAAATTATAATTAGTGAATGCCGTACTAACTATCCTACTGATGAGGAAGCTATTCAGGCACATATTCGGCGTGGGCAGGAAGCTAGGAGTCTGTCGGACATGGGGACGAGGTTCGGATAGACTAATCGCAACGTGCTGGAGCCAGCAGCGAGGAGACCGGCGGTGAGCAACCAATTTCG
>JALONF010000154.1 GCA_025455085.1 Ignavibacteriaceae bacterium | reverse complement strand
ATTGTTATAAATCAGCAGAAATTTACAAAGACTGCAAACATCTGGGGAATAAATAACAATGCCTTCGGAACTAATACGAACAGGATTGTAGTGTTCAGGAAAGCCTAGTTTTTTACTTCCCGTATATATACTGCAAACTACTTAATTTCATTATTCTGGCTTCTGTTAAATAACAATATATTTGAAACATCAAATTCCTAACAAACAAATAAGGAAAGTTATATGGAAAAAGTTGTTCTTGGACAAAGTGCATTAAGGGTTTCAAAAATCGGCTTGGGATGTATGGGCATGTCAGAATTTTATGGGAAAGGTGATGATAATGAATCTATAAAAACAATTCATCGTGCGTTAGAGCTTGGTATTAATTTTCTTGACACAGCCGATATGTACGGTGTTGGAAAAAATGAGATTCTGATTGGAAAAGCTCTTAAAGGAAAACGGGATGATTACATTGTAGCAACAAAATTTGGAAATGTTCGCGGTGAGGATGGAAGCTTTCTCGGGGTAAATGGACGACCGGATTATGTAAGAAAATGCTGCGATGCAAGTTTAAAGCGCCTGGGTATTGATGAGATTGATCTTTATTATCAACATCGTGTGGATCCAAATGTTCCAATCGAAGAAACGGTTGGAACAATGGCAAGCTTGGTTGAAGAAGGAAAAGTAAAATTTATAGGTCTATCTGAAGCAGCGCCAGCCACGATCCGGAAAGCAAATAGCATCCATAAAATTACTGCGCTGCAAACCGAATACTCATTATGGACGAGAGAACCGGAAACCGAGCTACTGAATCTTTGTAAAGAGCTTAATATAAGTTTTGTTGCATATTCACCTTTGGGAAGAGGGTTTTTATCTGGTAATTTTAAACCTGATCAAGAAATTCCAGCTGATGATTACCGAAGAAATAATCCAAGATTTCAGAAGGGTAATATTGAACAAAACTATAAACTAGTTGAAAAGCTTGAAGAAATAGCAAATGAGAAAAAATGCACTCTCGCGCAATTAGCACTTGCATGGGTTATGCACAAATGGGATGGAATAGTCCCTATCCCAGGAACGAAAAGAATTAAATATCTCGAAGAGAATGCAGCAGCCTGTGGAATAAAATTGACTGAAGACGAATTAAAGAAAATTAGTGAAGCCGCTCCGCTTGGTTTTACTAAAGGATTAAGATACGCAGAGCAGGCAATGAAGGCTTTGAATAGATAACTGGTTGAAGAAAATTTCAATATAAACGAAATACTTCATAGCTTTAAAATAACAAATCCTCAACTACTTGAGGATTTTTATTTAGTGGCGGGTGCTGATCCCGACTTTCGTCGGGATTTCGCTTTGCTCAACTTACTGACAAATCGCTGTCCGGTTACTCTAAAAGAAAAAACCCCACGCAAAGCGTGAGGTCTTTTTCTTTAGTAGCGGGGGCAGTCCCGACTTTGTCGGGATTGAACCTACAACCACTACTTAAAACCCTTTTCCTTCAACAACTTTGTGCCGTGTCCACTCTTCATCCATCGTTCTCTTTTCATTGCCTCTGCTCTACCTTCAATTTCTTCTAGGTAAATGACCTCCCAATTTGTACCTCGCTTGGTCCAGAATGATTTAGTTTTAGTATTATGTTCAGACAATCTCCGCTCCACATTTTCAGTCATACCTGTGTAGTAATAGCCCTCTTCACTTTTTATAACATAAACGAAATACTTCATAGCTCTAAAATAAAAAATCCTTCTAGTTATAGAAGGATTTTTCTTTGTAGCGGGGGCAGGACTTGAACCTACAACCTTCGGGTTATGAGCCCGACGAGCTACCAATTGCTCCACCCCGCGATATATAATTTTTTTAAAGAACTCAGTATTTTTAATTTAACTCACAACCTTCGGGTTATGAGCCCGACGAGCTACTCCCGACTTTGTCGGGACTCCACTTTATCTCATCATTAAAGCTTGCTTTAATGACGGACCCGCGATATAATTTTTTAAAGAACTTATCTAGTTTCTATTTCAATTTTGGGAGAGCAAATATAACCATTCGTACCAGTGATGTCAATCGAATAAGCCTTAACCATCAATGTTATTAAAGCTTGATGTTATCCCATCAATTGCCTGCGAACGGACGTGTATTTCATTCAATTTCTGAATTAAGCGAAGAATAACCTTGCGCTTTTCCTCAACCAGCTCATCCATAAATGTCTTCACCTCGGGCATAGTACATTCAGCAAGAACTCCTTCATAATATTTAATGACTGCTGTTTCCTTCCGGAGAGCTTCGTTAAGACTTGCACAGGTATTCTTGCAAGCGTGCTGGCAGTTTATTCCGGTTTCCGACATTGTTATTCCTCGTGTTTTAATTATGCTGTTATTTTTTCATTTAAGTGAACCAGCTCTTTTCCTCTCTTAAGAGCTTGTTCGTTTATAGGAATCAGATGATGCCTGTGTTCGGGTAGCGCTTTTTTAAGAGCACTTACTATCGTTTCGATTTTTACGATTGGTCTTTTTTCAAGAAACGCTCCAACCATAATCATATTAGCTACTTGCTTTGCTTTAAGCTTATCCGCTTCTTCAATAGCAGGTATGCAGACAACATCAATATCTTCTCTTGTTGGAGGATGAATTATAGTTGACTGTTCATACAGCAGCAATCCTCCGGGTTTTACTGCTTTCTCAAATTTATCAAGCGATGGCTGGTTAAGAACAATTGCAGAATCAAACTTTGTAATGATGGGCGAACTGATTCTTGCATCGGAAACAATTACGATACAGTTTGCTGTTCCGCCTCTCATTTCAGGGCCATATGATGGCATCCAGCTAACTTCCTTACCTTCGATCATTCCGGAGTAAGCAATGATGCTTCCCATTGAAAGCACTCCCTGCCCTCCGAAACCAGCACAGATTATTTCATGTTCTTGTCTCATTATTAAATTCCTTTTATTTATTCCCTGAAAATCTTTTAAACTTTTTCCGGAACTTTTAAATCACCAAGCGGATAAGCAGGAAACATTGTTTCCTCAAGATACTTGATTGATTCAACCGGTGTCATTCTCCAGCCGGATGGACAGTTTGAAACAACTTCAACAAAGCAGGTTCCTTTTCCTTCTTTCTGATACTGAAATGATTTCTCAAAAGCTTTCTTCAGTTTTCGAACAGCATTCGGATTATGAACTGCCTGTCGTGTTACATAATGTGCACCCGGCAATTGAACAAGCAGGTCTGCTATTTTTATTGGATGACCAACCATTTTAACATCACGACCATACGGTGAAGTTGTTGTGACTTGCCCAAGCAAAGAAGTCGGAGCCATCTGTCCGCCCGTCATTCCGTAAATACCGTTGTTGATGAACACCATTAAGATGTTCTCTCCCCTGTTGACGGTATGAATTGTTTCTGCTGTGCCAATTGCAGCAAGATCTCCATCTCCCTGGTAGGAGAAAACGTATTTATCTGGTAACACTCTTTTAATTCCGGTTGCAACAGCACTTGCTCTTCCGTGTGCAGCTTCCTGCATATCAACATTCATATAATGATAAGCAAATACTGAACAGCCGACAGGTGCAACTCCAATTGTCTTATCCTGTATTCCTAATTCTTCAACAACTTCCATTAAAACTCTATGAACAACACTGTGTCCGCATCCAGGACAATAATGAAATGGAGTATCCGTTAAAGTATCCGGTCTGCAATAGACCATTTCCATTCCTTCTGCATCAGGCGGAAAATCTAAAGTTGATGGTCTTTCTATTGACATATCTTAATCTCCTATAAAACTCTTTTTAATCCTGAAGGATATTTTGTTTTTCAATGATTGATTCGATCTCGTGAAGCACATCATCAGGAGATGGAATCATTCCGCCCATTCTTCCTGTGAAATAAACAGGAACTTTTCCTTCAACTGCTAATCTTACATCTTCAACCATTTGTCCGGCATTCATTTCAACCGACATCATAAACTCAACCTGGTCAGCTAATTCATTTAATCTTTTATATGGATATGGATAGAGTGTGATTGGTCTTAGCAATCCAATCTTAATTCCTTTTTCTCTTCCAAGATCAACTGTCTTCTGGCAGATACGTGATGACAAACCAAAAGCAACAAGAAGAATATCTGCGTCTTCTGTTTTGATTTCTTCAAACCTTACTTCATTCTTTTCAATTTTTCTGTACTTTTCCTGCAACTGATGATTTACAGACTCCATCTCTTCCGGTTTAATGAAAAGTGAAGTTATAATGTTGTGATTTCTGTCTTTTGTCTTTCCTGTAGTTGCCCAGGGGGTTGCAATTTTTGGCAACGATCCTTCTTCAGGTTGAATAACTTTTTCCATCATTTGTCCGAGGGCACCATCAGTTAAAATCATCGCCGGATTTCGGTACTTTTCTGCTAGTCTAAATCCTTCAAAAACAAAATCTGCCATTTCTTGTACGGAAGCAGGAGCTAAAACAATCAGATGATAATCGCCATGTCCACCGCCTTTTACTGCCTGGAAATAATCTCCCTGTGATGGCTGAATTGTACCAAGTCCAGGACCTCCACGAACAACATTCACAACCAAACAGGGCAGTTGAGCAGAAGCGATGTAAGAAAGACCTTCCTGCATCAAACTGATCCCGGGACCTGATGATGAAGTCATAACTCTTGCGCCTGCACCTGCTGCGCCATAAATCATGTTGATTGAAGCAATTTCACTTTCGGCCTGCAGAACGAGTCCGTGACGTTTGGGAACTTCTCGTTCAAGATACTCGAGAACTTCCGATTGCGGTGTAATCGGATAACCAAAGTACGCATCGATCTCCGCACGAATGGCAGCTTCAGCAAGCGCTTCATTGCCCTTCATCAACTTGGCTTCACTTGTTTTATTTTTTTTCTCTTCCATTATAAACCCTCTGACTATTTTTCTTTAACGATGAACTTACTCTTTAGCAGCAATTTTTTTTGCCGGCTTGGGCTGTCTGTAAACAGTGATCGCAGCTTCGGGACAAACGAGCGCACAGTTTGTACAGCCAGTACATTTTTCTTCAATCAGTTCAACGAAGCGGTAGCCTTTTTCATTGAAGTGTGATGAGAGACGAAGTCCATCTTGGGGGCATGAAATAATACAAAGCTCACAGCCTTTGCAAATCACGCCATCAATTTTTACTGTTCCTTTAATCATTATTAAACTCTCTGATGAGATTAGATTATTTATTATAATAGAGTTTTGGCAACATATATGCCATTGGAACCCCTTATCTTTCGAGAAGCAAATTAGATACATTTGGCAACTATTAAGAAGCTTAAATTAAGTGTTTTTAAGAAGCGGTCTCAAAAGTATTATAGTAGTCATTGCGAGGAATTTATGACGAAGCAATCTTTTGTTTAAGCTTAAAATTGAGATTACTTCACTCCTGCCTCGCCGGCAGGCAGGTCGTTCGTAATGACAAACCGAACTTTGAAGACATCTCTCGTTTGATAAGAAACTAGTTAGAATTAACCTGCATCCCGCCTCTGTTTGTTCTGACCATTCTGGAATAAAGAGACAACTTAGGATCGAATAAAAATCTAAGCCAAAGTTTGAACCACGATTTATGATAAACAAGATTATCATAAAATTCAGGCGCTGTTGCTTTTAACTTTGGAAGATTATTCCACGGCACTGATGGAAAATCG
>JALONF010000153.1 GCA_025455085.1 Ignavibacteriaceae bacterium | reverse complement strand
TGCAATTGATTACTCACCGGAGGAATACATAATTGATGGAAGATATATCTACTTATTCGTCCCAAACGGTTACGGCAAAGCTAAATTGAACAATAATTTATTTGAGAGTAAGCTTAATGCCTCAGCAACAACAAGAAACTGGAAGACGGTTAATAAAATGTTTGAACTATCAACAAGTAATTAATTATGAACCGAAGTATTTCTGTTGTCATTCCGAATTATAATGGAAAAGACCTGCTCGAAACGAACCTTCCTTCAGTACACGCTGCCTTAAAGTTTTCAGGAATATCTGATTTTGAAATAATCATTACTGACGATGCCTCAACTGACGGTTCTATTAATTTTATCAAAGCTAATTATCCTGAAATCATTTTAGTTGAAAATAATATAAATAAAGGATTCGCTGGTAATACGAACACAGGGATTAAGCGATCACAAAAAGATTTGGTACTGATATTAAATTCTGATGTTAAATTAAGCGATGATTATTTTTCACAACTCTTAAAATATTTTGACAAACCAGACACTTTCGGAGTGACAGGAAGAATTATCGGACTCACCTCAGATAAAATACAGGACGCAGCAAAGTATCCGAAATATTCTTTCGGCAGTATTGCTTCTACAACAAACTATATTTGTAACACCCAGTCATCGCTTTATAGTTTTTTCCTTACCGGTGCTAATGCATTGATTGATAGAAAAAAACTGATGGAATTAGGAGGCTTTAACGAACTTTTCAATCCATATTACGGAGAAGACGTTGAACTCGGGTTAAGAGCTTGGAAACTAGGCTATAAATGCTATTACGAACATAATGCAATTTGCAGACATCCTAATTCTGCAACGATTAAAAAGGAGCCGCCTAAAAAAATTAAAATAATTTCAAACCGGAATAAGATGTATTTACATTTTATTCATCTTAATGGTATTGAGCTGGCTTTTTATTTGATGAAGCTTTTTCTAAAAACTATTTTAAAAGTTATTGTACTTGATTTCAAATATTTAAAATCGTTTTGGATGTTCATTAGCTCAATAAAAATGTGCCTGGGTCAAAAGAAAAGATTCCTGGAATTACAGAAAGCGAAAAATGTTCACTTTACTATAAAAGATATAGTAACTTTAATTAATGAAAGTAATAAAGACTATCCCTTTGTAATCTTATAAATTATAATTGATAGTGTTATCATCCTGTGTTTGATAACTCCGGTTCAATTATTACTTCGCACAAATATTCAATCGGTTTTACTAACTTTACACATCAAACAAAAAAATAATGGGTTATACATGGCAAAATCTTCAATAGCATTTGGAATCATACTTATAATTTTAGGTGTAATAAGCTACTTCGGAATTAGCAGCGAAAGTGTAACTGCACTTATCCCGGCATTTTTAGGTGTAATTGTTTTGATTTTGGGATTTCTTGCTCTCAACGAAAAATACATGAAACACTCAATGCACGCTGTTGCAGTATTAATGCTGCTAGGATTTGCAGGAACAGTTAGTGGTTTGATTAAGTTCTTCAGAATGATTAGCGGAGAAGTCTTTGAAAGGCCTTCTGCGATTACAGTTCAGGCAATTATGGCTGCGCTCTGTTTGATATTTCTGATATTTGCAATTAAATCATTTGTCGATGTAAGAAGGAAAAGAAGTGAGTAGAATTATTATTCTTGCAGTATTCAGCTTGTTGTTAATAGCCTGCGGTGAGAAAAAAGAACAAAAAATAAAAAGTGATCTGGAATTAAAAATGAACAGCATTGCAGAAGGATATGTTAAGCTGGTGCTCGAAGTCGGAAAATACGATGCTAATTATGTTGACGCATACTATGGTCCAAAGGATTGGAAACCAAAGGAAGCAAATCTTCAAATTGATTCAACTACAAACACCAAACTAATTTCAAATGCTGATTCGCTCTTAAATGAGCTTGAACTATTAAGTGAATATAAAGCAACTGAGCTTGAGACTCTCAGATACCGTTATCTTTACAAACAGCTTTTCGCCGTTAAGACCAAGCTAATAATATTAAGTGGTTCTGTCCTTCCTTTCGATCTTGAATCAAGGGCTTTGTACGATGTTTCTCCAGCTGATATAAATGAAGAAGATTTACAAAATGTAATTAATGAGCTCGATAAAATACTTCCCGGCAAAGGAGATGTTGCAGAGAGAATAACCAGTTTCAAAAAGAAATTTGAAATACCAAAGGATAAAATCGCGGCTGTCTTTGATGCGGCAATAAAAGAGTGCAGAAGTAGAACAAGTAAGTATATTAATCTTCCTGCTGGTGAAAAATTCAAAACTGAATATGTTGAGGCAAAACCCTGGGGCGCATACAACTGGTATAAAGGAAATCTTTTCAGCTTGATTCAAATAGCAACTGACTTTCCCGTTTACATCAATAGCCCGGTTGGACTTGCAGCGCACGAAGGTTATCCTGGTCATCACGTTTACAACATTTTGCTGGAGCAAAACCTTGTTAAAGATAAAGGCTGGATTGAGTATACAGTTTATCCGCTTTATTCTCCTCAGTCACTAATCGCTGAAGGCACAGCAGTTATCGGAGAAGAGCTTCTCTTTCCAAACGATGAAAGAATGAAGTTTGAAAAAGAGGTTTTATTCCCTATTGCCAGGCTTGATACTTCAAATGTTGATCTTTATTACAGAATTCTTGCATTGCAGGAGAAACTTAGCGGAGCCGGAGTTTTTGCCGCCAGGAATTTTCTTAATGGTGACTGGACAAAAGAAGAAACTGTCTCGTGGCTTCAGAAGTTTCAACTTAGAACTAAGGAAAGAGCAGAGAAATATCTTTCCTTCATAGAAACTTATAGAAGTTACGTTGTTACATATAATATGGGTGAAGTAATTATACGTGATTATATCGAAAGGAATGGCGGCACAGAGGATAATCTTGCAAGAAAATGGGAAATTTTAACAAGACTGATATCAACTCCACAGACACCATCGGGTTTACTGGATTAGTGAAGCTCAGCTTTAGCTTTTTCAGCAAGTAAAGAAAAAGTTTTTTTATCGAGAGATACTTCGTTTAAAATTTGATGAAGTATCGCCTTATCTACTCTTAAATAATCAACCTCTCGTGGCGTTACGATCACCCCGCTTAGATCAATAGCAGCAGGACTGATTAATAATTTCTGAGGATCTTCTTTAAAGAAATTTTCAGGTCTATGTTTACTTCTGAGGAATATTATTACGCTCCATCCAAATTCAAGATCATAATTGCAGATGAGATTCATCAATGGTTCTGGTTTAATCTCTGATAACTTCTCGTATAAATTGAAAATAACTTTAAATGTCTCCTCTAATTTTTTCTTATCAGTTGATTCAATTAATACGATCCTGCGTAAACCATCATCAATGAATAATGTTGTAATGAGTTCACCCTCCTGAATAATTTTACCAAAATCATTTTTTAACTGCTGGATATCATTCTCCAGCGGAAGAAAGTTTGATGTTCCCGCTTGAAAATGCAGATGATCCGGTGCTGAAGCGCCGCAGGCTGGTCCATTATAAACTAAAGTATAGAGTGGTGAAAGAAGTTTGGACAATTCAAGGAATTCAGAAAAAGACTCCAAAATCATTTGAGGTTGGTGATTTAATGAACTGACTGTAAAATGCTGCGGGAATATTGGATAGGGATTACACAGTATTATAAAATTATCTGTGATAAAAATTCCTTTTTGTTCTTCCGGAAGATTTTCAATACAAAGAAAACATTTTCGATTTTTAATTGAATTCTCATCAACCTCCGCTGAAGTTGATTTTATTCTTTCCGGATTGAATTGAACCTTTAGCTTGAAACCATCAAACCAGAAAGACTTTGTTTGAACTTTTTGCAGGGTGTCGTAATTTTTTTTCTGAAGCCCCCAGCTGTTTAACTGAGAGTTAAAAAGATAATCTGCAGCGGATGCAAAATCAGAATTGCTGATTAAGTTTTTTATATGAACATCATCTAAAATTATTTGTTCTGGTAATTTCAAGGTTCCTGATTTCGATTTAGTTCTTGTCTTACTATTATTTCTTTTGTCCGGAGAGAATCTTTATAAAAATTATTTGCGTTCTGCTTTTCAATTGAAAGCGAAGCATCGGTATTCCCTTCCCATCTTCTGCAAAGATAAATGGGTTCATAAATCCTTCCAACTTTATACTGACGGGATATTGCAAGTCCAACAGAATAATCTTCACCATAACTAACATTTGGAAATTTTATTTCTCTGATGATTGGAGTGTAAAATGCTCTGGGCGCACCAAGACCATTTATTCTGAGTGAATTATTGTGCCCATTCTCATCAGTCCACTCACGATGATCAATAGTGCCGGGAGGAATTTCATTCAAGTTGAAGTCAGTCAATTTGTAGCTGCCGATAACCATTGCACAATTTTCTTCATAAAATTTATCAACAATTTTCTGCAGCGTATTTTCATCTGAATATAAATCATCACTATCAAGTTGAACGGCAAACTTACCGCAATCGGGATGCAGGATTGCTTCGTTCCAGCATCCGCCAATAGCCAAATCAAATCTTTCAGGAATGATATGTAACACTCTATCATCTTCCAATGATCTATTTTTTATCAATTCTGTTGTGTTGTCTTTGGAGTGATTATCTACAATAAGAACATTGAATTTGAAACTAGCTTTCTGCTTCAAGGCTGAGTTAATAGCATCTGAAATGGTGTTCACCCTGTTTTTAACCGGAATTATTACCGAAGCTTCATGGTCATAATCATCAGTAAAGCTTACTGTTTTTTTAATTGATGGAACAATGTATGCCCCAATTTCTTTCAAGTGATGCGTGGCTACTTTTTCCATTTCAATTTGCACTTCCCTGTTTTTAGGATCAACATAATCAAACATATTTGTTGATGCTGAGGCTGCAACACTTAAATCAACAAAATACAGTGGTTCCGGAATTCTCTTTACTTCTGAGGAACGGGAAATTGCTAATCTCAAATCATACAAACCTGAATATCGAAAATTGTTTTTGGCTGAATATAAGTTCAGCAAAGAATCTTTCGCTACTTCTGTCCTGACCATAAAACAATTGCCAAAATTAAAGTCATCTCTTACGCTTCCTATCTGATAATCAATTAATGTATGTATAACTAACTTGTCATTTTGCTTTTCATAGTAATCAGAGTATATCCAACCATCTTCTATTTTAACAGCCTGTGAAATAAAATTATTAATGGCTTCTTTAGTCAGCTCAATGTAAGTAATGCCATTTATTAATAATAAATAAGGAGTTTGAGTTTCTTCAATAACTCTTTTTACTGCTTCGCTACCGAAAGGATAATCTGATTCAATTAATCGTATGGTTTTATTCTCGAATTGAGTTTTCGATATAACAATAATCTTTTCAACTATTTCTATTTTATTCAGCTTTAAAATGATTCGATTGGT
>JALONF010000152.1 GCA_025455085.1 Ignavibacteriaceae bacterium | reverse complement strand
AGTTGTTAGTTTTTGAAATATTTCTATATCGGTTGCCGTAGTAACTTTAAAGTTGAGCATCGAACCTTCAACAATATTAATATCAATTCCAAGCTCTTTGATCAGCATTGATTCATCTGTTCCGATAAAATTCTTTTCGTAAGCTTTCTGCATTGCTTTCATCAAATCGCCGTACTTAAAAATTTGCGGAGTCTGCACATAATACATTTCTGATCTGTCAACATATTCTCTAACAAACTCCTCGCCTTTAAGCAAAGTATCTCGAGCTTTCAGACAAACAAGCGCATTGCCTTTTTCTTTTGCAGTGTTTATAGCTTTGGTTAAAATATCATCCGGAAGCAATGGGCGGGCCGCATCGTGAACTGCAATTAAATCATCATCGTTAGCATTTAAAGATTTGAGAGCATTGTAAACTGAATCCTGTCTTTCTTTACCGCCTTCTACAATCTTTGAGATTTTGGTGAGGCTAAAGAGGCTAAATTTCTTTTTAATCTCTTCGAGCAAAGAAAAGTAGGATGGCTCAGCAGAAATGATTATCTCGTCAACAAGTTTATTCTTCTGGAAAACTTCGAGGGTGTATACGATCAATTCCTTGCCGTGAAATTTGAGGTACTGCTTGGGTGTTTCAGTGCCTCCTCTTTTTCCTTTTCCACCAGCAGGAATTACAGCGAAAACTCTCAAAGCGGAAAATCTCTCAACATTGTTTTGTCTGGAATCAAAGAGAATTTCATATCAATTAAAAAATTTAGCGCGTTTGCATGCTTTGCATGACTGCATGCAATCATGCATTCATACATCCATCTATCATAGTATTCATCCAACATTTTAAACTTTTTTAATCGAGTATGGTTTGAAATTATCGTCCTTGTTATAAGATTAACATTGCATCGCCGTAGCTTAGGAAACGATATTTTTCTTTGAGCGCTTTCTTGTAGCCTTTAAGTACCAGATCGTTACCTGCAAACGCACAAACCAGCATTAGCAATGTTGATTCGGGAACGTGAAAATTTGTGATGAGCTTTTTAGTAATCTTAAAATCATAAGGAGGATAAATGAATTTATCAGTCCAGCCGCGATTTTGCTTTACAAAGCCGTCCGCAGTTGTGCTGGTTTCAAGCGCACGGCAGGCACTTGTACCAACAACAAAAATATTATGCTTGTCGTGCATAGCTTTATTAATAATTTCGGCAGATTTAGCCGGAATCTCGAAGAACTCCGAATCCATTTTATGCTTGGTCAAATCTTCAACTTCAACCGGTCTGAACGTGCCTAAACCAATATGAAGAACAACAGGAACAATTGTGACTCCCTTCTTCTGAATTTTTTGGAGAAGCTGTTTTGTAAAATGTAGTCCTGCAGTCGGAGCTGCAACTGCACCGTCAACTCTTGCAAATACTGTCTGATAATCTTCCTTATCAGATGGCTCTGCTTCTCTTTTGATGTAAGGAGGAAGAGGAGTCAGCCCGATTTTTTCAACTGCCTTAAATATATTCCCCGACTGGTTAAACCTGATAGTTCTTCCGCGGGAAGTTGTATTATCAATTACTTCGCACCAGAGTTTATCATTAAAATATATTTTATTACCTATCCTAACTTTTCTAGCAGGGTCAACAATCACATCCCAGATACCATCTTCGGAATTAAGCTCTCTCAAAAGGAAGACTTCAATTTTAGCATGAGTCTTTTCCTTTTTTCCGAATAACCTTGCCTGGAATACGCGGGTTTCGTTCACAACCAGAATATCTCCCTTGGACATGTAATCAACCACATTGGTGAAACGTTTTGATTCCATCTCCTGTGTTTCTCTGTTTAAGATTAACAGCTTTGATTTATCCCTTGGTGATACAGGATATTTTGCAATTGATGTTTTGGGTAGAGTGTAACTGAAATCTGAAAGTTTCATCCTTCTTTATCCTTTATAATTATTTTAATACAGCGGATGGCACAATAACCATCCGCTCATAAATATTTTATTTCTTTTTCTTTGAAGCTGACTTCTTCAACTTCTTTTCATTGATCACTGCTCTTGCTGCAGCAAGCCGAGCAATCGGAACTCTGAATGGTGAACAACTAACATAGTTCAATCCTATCTTGTGACAGAATTCAACTGATTTGGGTTCTCCGCCATGCTCACCGCAAATACCAACTTTTAAGTCAGGTCTTGTTTTGCGTCCGCCTTCAACAGCAATTTCCATCAGCTTACCAATTGCTTCCTGATCAATAGATTGGAATGGATCTTCGGGTAAGATTTTCTTTTCAAGATATTCTGGTAAGAACCCACCAATGTCATCACGGGAAAATCCAAATCCCATTTGCGTAAGATCGTTTGTTCCGAATGAGAAGAACTGTGCAGTTTCTGCAATCTTATCTGCAGTTAAACAAGCACGAGGAATTTCAATCATCGTTCCGGTTAAATGAGGAATTTTCTTCACTCCAAATTTTGCACAAACTTCCGCATGAACTTTTGTAATGATATCATACTGATGTTTGATTTCATTAACGTGGCAGGTAACGGGAATCATTATTTCAGGAAAAGCTTTTTTGCCTTCTTTCAATAATTCAGCTGTAGCTTCAAATATAGCGCGAACCTGCATCTCAGTAATTTCGGGATAAGTGATTCCCAATCTTACTCCACGATGCCCCATCATCGGGTTATTTTCGTGTAATGCATCAGCACGTTCATTTAATTCATTGAGAGAAATTCCGAGACTTGCGGCAAGTTTTTCTCTTTCATCAACCCTTTGAGGAACAAATTCATGCAGCGGTGGATCAAGTGTTCTGAAAGTTACCGGATATCCATCCATCGCTTCCATTGTTCCTTTAACATCTTTTTTAACATAAGGGAATAATTCATTTAATGCTGCAACTCTTTCTTCTTTTGATTTCGAGTGAATCATTTTACGAAGTTTGAAAAGCGGCTCTTCAGAATTCTTTCCGTAAAACATATGTTCTGTTCTGAAAAGTCCTATTCCTTCTGCACCAAAAGCTCTTGCACGTGCTGCATCTTCCGGAGTATCAGCATTTGTTCTGACTTTTAATTTGCGAATATCATCGCATAGTTTCATAAATTTCCGGAAGTCAGGATTTTCTTCAGCAGCTTTTATCATTGGTAGTTCACCAAGGTAAACATTACCTTTAGAACCATTAAGTGTAAGCCAATCACCTTCCTTCACAGTAACATTACCAACAGTAAAATATTTTTCATCGTAGTTCAGCTTGATTGATCCAGCACCGACGATACAGCATTTACCCCATCCACGTGCAACAAGCGCAGCGTGCGAAGTCATTCCGCCTCTTGCAGTTAAAATTGCCTGGGCAGCACGCATACCTTCGATATCTTCAGGATTAGTTTCATCACGAACAAGAATTACTTTCTTACCTTCTTTAGCCCATGCAACAGCGTCATTAGCAGAAAAAACAACTTGCCCGGCGGCTCCACCTGGACCTGCCGGCAAACCTTTAGTAATAGCTTTTGTTTTTATTTCTACAGCCGGATCAATTATTGAATGAAGCAGCTCATCTAACTGAGAGGGTTGCACACGCATTACTGCTTCTTCTTTTGTAATGATTTTTTCTTTATACATATCAAGAGCCATCTTAACAGCTGCCGGTCCATTACGTTTGCCAACTCGGCACTGCAGCATATAAAGTTTTCCATCCTGAATTGTAAATTCGATATCGAGCATATCATGATAATGTTTTTCAAGTGACTTCTGTATTTTGTGCAGTTCCTTGTAAGTACCTGGCATTGCAGTTTCAAGAGATTGTAAATGCTCTGTATGTTCACTCTTTCCAACTTCGTTTATTGGATTTGGAGTTCTGATTCCGGCAACAACATCTTCACCCTGAGCGTTGGTTAACCATTCGCCGTAAAAATAATTTTCTCCGGTTGCAGGATTACGTGTAAATGCAACGCCTGTTGCGGAGCTATCGCCCATATTTCCAAACACCATTGATTGAACATTTACTGCTGTTCCCCATTCGTCCGGAATTCCTTCAATTCGTCTGTAAGAGATAGCGCGTTTTCCCATCCAGCTTTGGAATACTGCAGAAACTGCACCCCAAAGTTGTTCCATTGGATCTTCCGGAAATGGTTTGCCAATTACTTCCTTAACTTTTGATTTGTAGATTTCAATTAATTCCTTCAAATCATCAGCAGTTAAATCTGTATCCGATTTTGCACCACGAGCTACTTTCATTTTATGAAGTTCTTTTTCTAACTGCTGTCTTACACCTTTTCCTTCCTCGGGTTCGATGCCTGCAGCTTTTTCCATAACAACATCACTGTACATCTGAATTAAGCGGCGATGAGAATCATAAACAAATCTTGGATTACCGGTTTTTTTAATTAATGCTTCACGTGTTTGGTTATTCAATCCAGCATTAAGAATAGTTTCCATCATTCCCGGCATTGAAGCACGGGCACCTGATCGAATTGAAAGAAGTAATGGATTTTCTAAATCACCAAATTTAGCTCCCATTTGTTTTTCAACTTTAGCAAGAGCATCTTTAACTTGTTTCTCAAGTTCTTTTGGATATTTTTTCTTGTTCTTGTAGTACGCAGTACATACTTCCGTTGTAATTGTAAATCCTGCAGGTACAGGAAGACCAATGTTAACCATCTCGGCAAGGTTTGCACCTTTACCGCCAAGTAGTGATTTCATCTCTGCTTTTCCTTCGGCTTTCTTTCCTCCGAAAAAGTATACATATTTTCCAGGCATTTTTATATTTCCTCCGAAATTAGATTATTTATTGAAATATGAGGTAAAAAGAAAATTTTCAGACCCCAAAGATAAAGCCTTTAAAGGCTTCTTCATCATCTAAAGAGAATTTTATTTTTAAATAATATATGTCGATGTCATCCATCTCACGTGCAAATTTGGTCAATTTGACGGCATCCTTCTCGGTAGTAACTACGGAATGCGAATTTGTTGAATAAAACAACTGTCTTATTCTTTGAACATCGTTGTATGTGTATTTTTTATGATCCTTGAAAATCAGCTTGTTTTGGGTATCAACTTTTGTTTGCCTTAAAATATTAAGGAACGAAAAAGGGGTCGCAATTCCTGAAACTACCAGACTTTTCTGACCCTGAAATTCTTCAAGACTAAGTTCGGTATTGTGTTTCAAATCATAAAAGCTGAGTGCTTTATAAAAGCCAGTGAAAATCTGTTTCCCTTCGAAATATTCTTTGTGTTCATCTGGAATGTCTTCCTTCTCCATAAATTTTCTATTGATGATAATCGCATTTGCTCGTTTGATAGAACTTAATGGTTCCCTCATAACTCCTGTAGGAAGAAGCTTGTTAATGAAAAAATGATTTTCAGTTAAAAACCGCTGATCAATAACAAGCAGATCAACATCACGTTTGATCCAGCGATGCTGGAATGCATCATCAAGAACAATTGTGTTTACACCGGTATCAGTTATCAATCTTTCCGCACCCTTAACTCTGTTTTCAGAAACTGCTGCAGGAACAGAACAATCAAGTGCAGTATGATAAATTTCATCTCCCGATTTATCTACAGTGCTTAAAAATTTACTACCATTATACACCAGGACATATCCTCTTGACTTCCTGCCATATCCCCTGCTGAGTACGCCAACTTTATACCCTCCCTGCTTCAGTAAGCTTGTAAGATAAATGGTAACTGGAGTTTTACCTGATCCGCCAAAAGTAATGTTACCCACAGAAAATACACTAGCCTTGACCGATCTGCTCTTAAAAATATTTTTATCAAACAGAAAATTCCTCAGCCACAATATGACTTTTAGAAAATTCATTTTTATTTAAGTGTGAAATTCTTTGCTTGTTCTTGAAGCTTATTCAGTTTTTCATCACATTTCGATATAACCGCAGACGTTTCCTCATAAGTAAGATTACTATCAACATAAATTGGCTCTGAATAAATAATCTTTACTTTTGTGAAGAAATATGGAATTTCAAATTTGTCCCAGTTAGTTAAAACTTTTTTTCGTTTAAAGCCAATACCTGCCAGAACAACAGGGATGTTGCTTTTCTTTGCCGTAACCACTGCACCTGCTTTAAATTTTTGTCTCGGTCCTCTTGGTCCATCAGGAGTAATTGCTATAGAATATTTATTCCTAGCATAATCGACCATAATGCCGAGCGCAACATCACCGCCAGTACTGCTGGAACCGCGAACAACCTGGTATTTCCATCTCCTTAAAATCTTTGCCAGAAGATCACCGTCTTTACTTTTA
>JALONF010000151.1 GCA_025455085.1 Ignavibacteriaceae bacterium | reverse complement strand
CAGGCATATGCTGTGCTTCCCTACTCCTGGGCAGAGGCTTCAGGAAAAGTTCTGGGTAATGATTCAAGCATCACTCGTAATGGATTTGGTGATACACGTTTTCGATTATCTGTTTTATTTTTAGGTGCACCGGCTGTAACTGTTCAAGAATTCGCTAAGTCTTCTCCTCAAACTGTTCTGGGTGCAAGTCTTACTGTCACAGCACCGACAGGACAATTCTTCACTGATAAATTAATAAATCTGGGTACTAACCGGTGGTCGTTTAAACCTGAAATCGGATTATCATATCTTGTCAGCAAGCAATGGTTCATTGATCTTTACGCTGGCGCCTGGTTTTTTACTACCAACAACTCATTTTATCCGGGCACTTCTGTTCGCGGCCAGGATCCTTTGATAACATTCCAGACACACCTTAGCTATAATTTTAACCCTTTAATGTGGGCAGCAATCGACTTCACTTATTATACCGGTGGTCAATCGTCAATAGATGATGTTTACAAAGATGACAGACAAAATAACTCGCGTATCGGTGCAACTTTCAATTTTCCTATCAGCGGGCACAGTGCTATAAAGTTAGCATATAGTACCGGTGCAGTTATAAGAGTTGGCGGTGACTTCTCTACTATTTCAGCTGCATGGCAGATGGCGTTTTTTTAATCTTAAATAGTAGAGTGTAAGAAACTTTTTTACAATTAAGATGTTTGAGTAATTACTTGTACCAGAATTTTAAGCAAGTAATATTTACATCCATAAATAATTAGATCAGGATTAGACAATTATAATATTATATATTGGATCGGAATAGGACTAAGTACCTATTTCGGACAAGTTTGACGTACTCTATTTTATATTCAAAAATTACAATAATTTACGGTATCAAGTTATATTTTACTCTGCAAAATCAGAACTTAGATAATAATTATTAACAATAAACTGGAAGGTAAATTCTATGAGAAAAACAACATTGAGCTTAATCATATTTATCGCTGCTGCAATATTCATATTGCAATCATGTTATCCGGGCGATGAATTAACATACAGCGATACAGATATCGTAGCAACATTCTACGATGAAGAAGCTGATTTCTCAAATTACGATACATATATTATGTCCGATACTGTCTATACATTTGATGATGAAAGTCAATCTCTCATCCCTAATGACGATATAAGCCCAACCAATAAAGCCACTATCTTGAACGGTATTGAAAACAATTTAGAGGACATTGGGTTTAATTCAACTTCAAATCCCTCCGATGCTGATGTCGTGATTGCTGTCATAGTTACATCTTCTACCTGGGTTGGTGGAGGATGCTATTCCGGCTATTGGTCCTATTGGTATCCTTACTATGGCTGGTGTTACCCCGTTTATTATACTTATGAGACCGGGACAATTATAATTGCAATGATTGACAGAACTGTAATCGATGATAGACCCGGTTTATGGATTGCTGCAATAAATGGATTGCTTGACGATACAAGCGCAGGACTTGAATCAAGAATCAATAAAAATATTGATCAAGCATTTGATCAATCACCATATCTTGGTGAAGGTAAATAACCTTTAGCATTAGTTAAAATAAATAATAAAAATTTGAAGTTAAAAATTATAAGGATATCAAAATGAAAATTACTCAAATTAAATTTTGGCAATTACTTTCTGTACTTGCTTTAACAATTTTGTTGTTTAGCAGCAGCTACGCACAGAGAGAGCAATGGTATGGAGCTCTTACTTATTCAGTTTCAGTTCCATCTGGCGATACAAAAGATATTATTGAAGATATCGGCTGGTGGGGAATTGGATTGGATTACCGTTATGCGGTTCAAAAAAACTTATCTGTAGGATTATTCTTCGGATGGAATACTATGTATGAAAAGGTAACCGGACTGACTGAACTCAATACTGATCCTCCGGGTGCAATTTATGGGACTCAGGAAAACACTATTAACTCATTTCCTATCATGGCAAATATCCATTACTACTTTGGTGAAAGAAAATCATTAAGACCATATATCGGATTGAATGCTGGCGGATCTATAATGCTTCAGCGAAAAGCAATTGGAATATACTTATGGGATAATGACCAGTGGCAATGGGGTGTTGCACCGGAAGTTGGAGTTGCAATTCCTGTTGAAAGAGATTTTGGATTATTAATTAATGGAAAGTATAACATGTATTTCTCCGGTCAGGATGCAATCGGCAATGACATAAATAATTCATACTGGGCAATAAACGTTGGCTTTGTTTGGGAACCATAAAATTTGTTGAATCAAATATTTCAGAAAGGTTAATAATGAAAAAATTACTTTTAATTTCATTCCTGTTTTCATTTACAAGTGTATTTGCTCAGGATCTGGATAGTTATATCGAGCTTCTCAAATCAGATTTAAAGACAGATAAAAAAGCCATCATTACTGAAGTTATGCAGTTCGATGAAACTCAGTCAGCTGCTTTCTGGCCTATTTATAAGGAATTTGAATATGAGCTGGATAAATTATCTGAAAAACGTATAGCAAACATCAAAGACTTCGCAGCAAATTATGATGTTCTTTCAGATGAAAAAGCTAATCAACTCATTGAAACAGCTTTTGATTTTCAGGACGACCGATTAGATCTGAACAAAAAATATTATGAGAAATTTTCCGAAGCTTTAGGTGCAATTGTAGCAGCTAAGTATATGCAGCTCGAATACGAAATACAGTCGCTAATAGATTTAAGCATTAACTCGAATTTACCCCTGGCTAAAAAACCAGGTGCTCAATAGAGCAGGAAAAATTATTAACCGGTTGGAGTGATCTTCAACCGGTTTTTTTATGACATTATTTATTTATTCTTTTAAAATGCTAATTTATATCGGGCAAAAAAAATTATTAGGCATCTAAATGAAAATTCTTCTAAACCTACTTTTTACTATTATAATTGTCGTGTATTTCACCCCAGTTGGAATTGCTCAACAATTAAACTTCAATGAAAATACATTCTTCTATCCGCATACCTTTCGAACAGGGCAAATAGTTAGTTCATTAGGTATAGCAATGGCAAAGCTTCCGGAAGATGTTGTTGAAACCGATGATGTTTTCAGAGCACCATTGTTTTCATATAGACTGAAATATGGTTTGCCGGAAAATTTTTTAGCAGAGGGCAGCGTTGAGACTAATATAGTAACTTTTAATTTTATGCTGGGTCCCAAATGGAATTACCAGTTTGATAAACTAGCTTTTTCTGTTGGCACTGACCTTTCATTTTATGTGGGGAAACTCGAGCAATTCGGATTCGATACAAAGTTTAATGGATGGGCGTTGTATCCAAATATCAGTGCCGGATATCAGTTCGAAAAATTTACTCTGTCTCTGAAATCGGAATTGGTTTTCAATCTTGCCGAGCAATCTAAAAATGGTGACTCAGAAATTGAAAACGATCTGGATTTTTTCAATGGGTGGACAATCGGAGTTTATGTTGAGCAGCCATTTTGGAGTGATAACTATGTTGTTCTTGGCGTGAGATCAACCTTTTTAAAATTTTATTACCCGATGTGGGCTGCATTTTCAACCTTTGACAGAACATTTTATATACCTGAAGCAACATTTACATTTATATTCTGAAGATATCAAATATGAAAAAAATATTTTTAATACTTGCCGCGTGTCTTTTCATCTATTCATGTAATAATGAAGTGGAAGTAATTACACCTGTGGTTGATGCAAGCGGTTTTCTTGATCAAACCTATCCCCTTCCTGAAAATGTAAAGCCAATTATGGAAGGTGTATACGAGGTGACAGCAGGTACCGATCTGCTCGGTGATCAGGTAGTCGTTAAATGGAACCGTGACAGGTTATCAATCTTTGCTGGAAAGAATGGTGGATATATAGTACTTGAGAGTGGATATCTGGACTCAGTTCTATTCTTTTTTGGCTATTGGAGATATTCAACAAATACGGAAACTGGCTCAGCAACTTTTTATATCCCTTCAGATGAAGGTGGAAGTGAAATACTTTCAGGTGACTCAACTTTCACCACTATTAAATTTATCGGTAGTTATGGTGTTGGAAATGAGTTGGCTGCAATTCCTTTGGTTCTCAAATATAAAAGGCCATTCAGCCAAAAAGTTAAAGAAAGCAATTTCGAAATTCTGGCGCATCGTGGCGGCGGAAGAAATTCCGATTACCTTGGTGTTTCAGAAAATTCAATTGAAATGATAAATATTGCGGAGAGATTTGGAACTACTGGGATTGAAATAGATGCAAGACTTTCAAGAGATGGTGTGCCTTTTATCTACCACGATGGCGATATAAATCTTCGGCTTACTCAGAAAAGTTTAATCTGGGGAAACATTGAAGATTTTACCTGGGCACAGTTGAGAACCCTCGTTACCCTAAGGAATGGAGAAAAGATTCCCTCTTTAAGAGAAGCGCTCGAGTTTACACTCGAAGAAACTAATATTAAAACAGTTTGGCTTGATACAAAAGATGTTGATGTAGTTCCTGCCTCAATCGCACTTCTTACAGAAATAAATGAAAGAGCCGTGTTGATGGGAAGAGATTTGAAAATTTATCTCGGTATTCCAGCCGATGATGTTTACGATAAATTTCTTGAGCAGCCAAATTATCAGGATGTGCCTTCTTTATGCGAGTTATCAATTGATCAGGTCAGAGAAGCAAACTCAATGATCTGGGCACCAAGATGGACACAGGGAACTCAAACTTCAACCGTGCAACAAATGCAAGCTGAGGGGAGAAAAGTTTTTACGTGGACATTAGATGATGAAAATTACATTGAGCAATTTATTAACGAAGGTCAGTTTGATGGCATTCTAACAAACTATCCTACAATAGTCTCTTATTTCCACTACATTCAAGATTAGAGAATCAATATGAAATTATTAAAAACATTAATGATCGTAGCAATCTTATCCTGTACGGTTTTCCCTCAGTTAAATGATACAACATATTCCCTTTCAACTGAATTAGGAATTGGCTATTCAAGGTTCTTTACAACAATGGATTATGATAAATTGAACAAGAATGGTTTCTCCGGAAATATTAAAGTTATGTGGAATCCTGAACACTTACTGAGTATAGGATTAGAAACCGGTTACCAATATCTGTATTCATTTAATTATGAAGGATATGAAACTGAATTTGGAACAACTGATCTATCGGCATCGATGTATACAATTCCTGTATTTATCGTGATATCAATGAAAATTTTACCCAATATTAAATTATCGGCGGGTTCGGGAATGTATCTACTCTTTAATTCTGGCGAAGCATTTGGAGAAAATATAAAAAGTAATCAGATAAGTATTGGTGCACACACCGGGATTTCTTACACTTATCCAATCAATGAATCGATGGCTGTTGGTGGCGAATTACTTTATTCATATTTCTCAAAACTCCAGGATCAGACTGTAGCTTTACAATTTTTATTTGT
>JALONF010000440.1 GCA_025455085.1 Ignavibacteriaceae bacterium | reverse complement strand
GAGGTAGTAAGTGGGTGCTGCTTCTCCCGTTACGCGGTATGACCATTGCTGCTGGAGTGGAAGTCCAAACACAGTTGATCGTCCAACTTTATCTCCCATTATTGAATCCACATAAAACTCCATCTCAATTCCTTCCTGAATGTAATTTGTTATGTGGAAATGAGCATCGTGAAATAAAATCTTATTCTTCGTTTGAGCCTTGGTTGATACCAAAGTACCCAATGCCAGAAGAAGTATTATTACGTAAAATATTTTTAAAGAGCTTAACAAAAAATTATTTTTCATTTTATTATTTCCCATTATTCTTTTAATAATTAGAACAGAAAATCAACACCAGTTGAAAGTATAGGTCCTTTAAGTCCGCCTTGATAAAAACCGAATGAAGATGATGCCGGAGATTTATCAACATAAATCACATTGATGATGCCGGAGATTTATCAACATAAATCACATTAACATTTAACCGTAAAGCGCGTACTCCAGCAGGGTAAACATTAAATCCTCCGACAATCTCCCAGGGATTTCGTTTAAAGTCATCAAAAATCCATGATGTAGAAGCATAAATCTGAAGCAGCTTCGGTATTGCTTCATAGGATAGACTAAAGTAGAAGCCATGATCAAAAATTGATGATGGGATTGTACTCAATTCTTCTTCCGGACCAACTGCATCAAATTTGGAAAGATTCCTCACGAAGTATTCAGTCTGCGCATGCCAGCCATTGTGTTTAACTCCTGCATCAATAGCCAATTCATCGAAGTCTGCTTTTTTAACAGTTACACCTTCAGCAAGAGCACCGGTTTCGTAAAATAAAACGCCGTCTGATAATTTAACTTGAGTATTATTTGGTGAAGGATTATCAACAGATGTCTGCCGATCATCACGTGCATGAGTGAAGGAAACACCAAAACGTGTCGCAACTTCCTCGTGCATTTCAAAATCACCATTTCCACCGCGCTGACCGAATTCATTAGTTGTAGGCATCCACCAAAATCCAATGCTCGTCGATAGGTCCCTGGTAAGATTGCTTGCTGTAGTACCAAGCTGACTCAAATTATTTCCGAGCATTGCATGATAATAGAACGTTGGCAACAATTCTCCTTGAATCCAGACACCAGAAGTGAATCCCGGCCTGAAAAATTCTTCAGCCAAGACACGGTCGCTTGATAAGAAAAATGGCCAGGTTCCCATCATTGAACGGGTACCAACGTTTGGTCCAATACCCACACCTATTCTGCAATATCGCAGTTTTGGAGTAAAGAAGTGACCGGATGCCCATAAGAAAGTTCGGTGCCACATAATATCCTGTCTTGTATCGATAACTCTTGTACGACCTAGATGATCTTCAAATGATTGTTCCCCGGGCAGTTGATTGATATAGCGTGCTAAACCATAGACGCTAATATTAAGGCTTGCTGCGCCAGATTTGAAAAGTGTAAAACCTTTACTTGGAGTAAATTCTCCTGCCTGTATGGTCTCATAAACAGCATCGTCTTGCAGAACAGTATCAATTATTACTGCTTCATCCTGTGCTGGACTTTTACCGGAGAATAAAATTATAAAACTTAAAGAGAGAAATAAACAAGTAACGAATTTGGAGTTAAGTGATAGTAAAAAATTCTTCATAATACAATGCCTTTCTTTTTTCAGGAGAGAATAAAAAGACTAACACATTCACCATTGTGTCTGCAATGACTGCAGGAAAAATTGGCTCAACCGGATAAGAGCAAATAATTTTAAGCCAGCCCCAAATTAAAGTTCACATTATTTCAAAATAGATGAGGCTACCTGAAAAACCTGTTATGTAAAACTGAGCCCCGATTTAAATCGGGAGGAGGCTTACTCAATCTGACATACATAACTAGTTCCAGGACAGCCCCATTAAATTTATTATTTACTCAAGTTGACCGCCTGAATATTTATTCTGTGAAAAGCCGTAGAAACGGTTACAAAAAATTGTTTTTCGTTTTATTAACCCACGACTTAAGTCGTGGGTTAATGAGAAAAAAAGTAAGAGTTTCAAACCGTTTTAACGGTTTACAACAACAAGCGGTCAACTTGAGTTATTTAAAAAACAGTTACTGCTTCGGTTGAATCAGATAAGGATTAACCTTAAGCTGCTCAATCACGTATTTAATTGCCAACTGACCTTTTACACTGTTACCTGCTTTATCTAACGGAGGAGAAACTACCGCAATACCAAATTTTCCGGGCACAACAGCAATCAAACATCCACCAACTCCGCTCTTTGCAGGTACACCCGCATTGTAAAACCAAATACCTGAGTCGTCATAAAGTCCTGCAGTGGACATAACAGGAAGAGTATACATAACCGTTTCCGGTGATACAACTTTCTTTTTTGTTACAGGATTGACTCCACCATTTGCCAAAGTTGCAGCCATAATTCCAGCATCTTTAGCACTTACATTAATAGCACATTGCTTCGTATAGATGTCTGTTGCCTGAACAGGATCGAAATACATTCTGCCATATGCAAGAAGCAGGTGAGCAATAGCCTGGTTGCGTAAATTATCTCCGGCTTCGCTGATATAAACAGGTACATTTAGCCCGAGCTGTCTGCCAGCAAAATCACTATGGACCTGCAATACGTTTTTCCATTTAGCCGAAGAATCCACACCAGCGATTAAACTTGTTGAAGCAATTGCGCCTGGATTTACAAGAGGATTAATTTCTTTGCCTCTCATTCTTTCTACTGCAGTAATAGAGTTGAACACTTCGCCGGTTGCATCCACACCAATTTTATCCTGAACAGCCTGATGACCTTGTTCCTCAATCACTTTCGCCATTGTAAATACTTTTGATACACTCTGGATTGAAACCATCGACTGAATATCACCTGAAGTGTATACCTGACCATCAACAGTTACTAAAGCAATTCCGAAAATGTTAGGATCAACAGTTGCAAGTTCTTTGATGTAGTCAGCATTAGCGCCTTCTTTAACATCTTTGAATTTGTTGTATGCATCATTAAGAACTTTTTCAATATTTGCTTTTGACAGATCCTGCGCAAATAATGTGACAGGACTCGATAACAATAAAGCGAAAAGCATTATTGTTACCAATCTTAGATTAATCAAAAAATGTTTCATATTACTAAACTCCTTTTAACTGTTAAATAATTAAATTTATTATTCATACTCTCAATCTCCGTAACACAG
>JALONF010000150.1 GCA_025455085.1 Ignavibacteriaceae bacterium | reverse complement strand
GCTGTACCGACTGCAGTCTATGCTGATGCATCTCTCTCACTTTCGATAGCCGCCGTTCTGAGTGGAAGTGTTTTTGGCGATCATTGCTCACCAATTTCTGATACTACAATTGTTTCCTCAATGGCTTCTGCATGTGATCATATTGACCATGTAAGAACTCAACTTCCTTACGCAGTTAGTATTGCAATTGCATCCGCGCTGCTTTTTTGGTTTATTGGTTCATTATAATTAGCAGAGAATAATCTTGAAAGTTTCAATTCAGCAGTTGTTTTTAAGTAGAAATTAAGATAATTATATCTCCGTGAATTATATTTTATTTGAAGAAAACATATTTAATAAAGGGCTAAAAGTTCTTTTACTTTTAATAATACTGCTTATTAGTGTACTGAATTACTCTTCAGATATTTCATCTCCAGGCACAGGCGGAGAGAATAATCCTCTATTAAACATTCAAGCTGTCAATAATTTTACTGAAACCACAACCACAAAAGCTAATAGCAGATTGTTAACTGAATCTATTTCAGGAAATATTTTTTCTTACGAATATGGTATAAAAAAGTTAGTAAACCGATCAAAGATTTTAATCATTATCTCCCAAGCAATTTCTGAAGTAAATCAACGTTATTCATCTTTTCTAATTGCGGAGCTAACAACCAGTACATAATCCTTTCAAATATCTCGATTTATAATACAATTTATTAATATTTCAAAGTTTGAAAGGAAAATTATTATGGATTCAGTACAGAAGCAGGACAAAGTAACTAAGTTCTTATTTTATTTCTTCATAGCCCAGGTAGTGCTTGGTATGTTAGGTATTTTTGGTTATTTGATTTACTCCTATATTTTTGGTTGAATAAACACCCAACAAATTAAAAATTGGAGTCTGGATGAGCAACAATAACTCTCTCCCAAAACGTGAACGGTGGGGAAGCCGTTTAGGTTTAATCCTGGCTGTTGCAGGAAATGCAGTCGGTCTAGGAAACTTTTTGAGATTTCCAGTGCAAGCTGCTGAGAATGGCGGCGGATCGTTCATGATTCCTTATTTCATTTTCTTCTTACTTCTCGGAATACCACTGATGTGGATTGAGTGGGGAATCGGAAGGTTTGGTGGAAAGTATAATCACGGAAGCACACCTGGCATGTTCAATCTTTTGTGGAAAAATCCCACTGCAAAATATTTAGGTGCACTGGGATTAGTTATTTCTATGACAATTCTGATTTACTACACCTACATCGAATCGTGGACTTTGGCTTTCAGTTTCTTCTCAATCAATCAGACATATTTTGGACTGGACAGCCACAACTCTATGAGAGAGTTTCTCTACAGTTTTCAGGGGAAACAAACCGGTGATTTTTTCTCTTCACTTTGGCCAGCCTATATTTTTATGCTGATAACTTTCATCTTAAACTTTTGGATTCTTTATCGAGGTATATCTAAAGGGATTGAAAGGCTCGCATACATTGCGATGCCGTTGTTATTTATTTTTGGAATTATCCTGGCTGTGAGAGTAATTTTTTTAGGCACTCCTAATCCGGCTATCCCTGAGAACAGCGTAGCAAATGGATTTAGTTTTATTTGGAATTTTAATTTCGATCACATCAATCAACCGAGGATTTGGTTAGCTGCAGCAGGACAAATATTTTTTACACTCTCTCTCGGGATGGGTGCAATTCATGTTTATGCAAGTTATTTAAAACCAAAAGATGATATAGTCGCTTCAGGACTTTCAACAGCGATGGTAAATGAAGCTGCTGAAGTAGGTCTTGGTGGTTCAATTGCCATTCCTGCTGCGGCTGCATTTTTTGGAGTAACACTTACAACACAAATTGCTTCGGCAGGTGCGTTTGATTTAGGATTCGTTTCAATGCCTCTGATATTTGAAAAGATACCACTTGGTTTTGTTTTCGGAACACTTTGGTTTCTGCTTCTCTTTCTTGCTGGAATTACTTCTTCTGTCGCTATGGGACAACCCTTCATTGCATTCCTGGAAGATGAATTTGGATATTCAAGAAAAAAGGCTACAATCATTCTTGCAGGCATCGTACTTGTTTCAATTCAGTTTGTAATATTCTTTTTGGATAAAGGTTTTCTGGATGAAATGGATTATTGGGCAGGCACTTTCGGATTGGTTGTCTTTGCTTTAATTGAAACAATTCTTTTCATGTGGGTATTTGGATCTAAAAAAGCCTGGGATGAAATGAATGAAGGCGGCGATTTTAGGATACCAAAGATTTTCTTTTTTATAATGAAATATGTAACACCGGTTATTCTTTTATGCATTATGTTATGGTGGTTAGTGCAGGATGCAATTCCTATCCTTCTATTATCTAATGTTGAATCAGACAAAGTTCCTTACATCTGGGGTGCCCGTGCTCTTATGATAGTTATCACGATACTAATTTTATTTATGATCAAAAGAGCCTGGATCAAGAAAGCCCAGGTAAATCGATGATAAATCAATGTTCAATTTTGATTTATACTAAAACTTTTTGACAATGAGTAAAAATAAATTTGTAACCTCTGCAAATGAGGTTGTGAGGGCGATGGGGATCGTGTTTGGTGACATTGGTACAAGTCCGATTTATACTCTCACCATAATTTTCTTTCTTATTCCACCCACACAGGAAAATATTATTGGAGTATTATCACTCATTTTCTGGACGCTAATTATTATCGTAACAATACAGTATGCCTGGCTCGGAATGTCACTTAGTATAAAAGGGGAGGGAGGCATTATTGTTCTTAAAGAAGCGTTAATAAGCACTCTCAAAAAAGGAAAAAGATTAAGCTTTGCATCGGCGCTTGCTTATATTGGAATTTCATTACTTATTGGAGATGGGATTATAACACCGGCAATAAGTATTCTTTCTGCTGTAGAAGGATTAGAATTAATTCCGAAATTTGGAGAAGTAACTACTCTTGTTGTTGTGCTGATAACCTGTTTAATAACAATCATTCTATTTCTCATGCAAGCAAAGGGAGTTGACAAGATAGCCAAATCATTCGGACCGATCATGTTAATTTGGTTCATTTGCCTCTTCATTTCGGGTGCCCATTATATTTTGGATAATCCATTCATTCTTAAGGCAATCAATCCTTTATATGGTATTAATATTTTACTCAGTAATGGATTTGTCTCTTTTGTGATTTTAAGTGATGTAATTTTATGTGCAACAGGTGGTGAAGCACTTTATGCTGATATGGGTCACCTCGGAGGTAAATCAATTAAAGTTGCCTGGATATTTGTGTTTGTTGCACTATTTGTTAATTATTTTGGTCAGGGTGCATATCTTCTGAACGCCGGTTCTGTTTTTCAAGTATTATTTTCTTCGATTAGAAATTTATCGCCAGTACTTTATGTGCCATTCTTAATTCTGGCATTGCTTGCAACAATCATTGCATCTCAGGCGATGATAAGTGCAGTTATGTCCCTGGTATTTCAGGGAATAAATCTTAGAATCTTTCCTCTGATGAAAATTAAATACACATCCAGTAAGCTGAGAACTCAAATCTACATCGGCTCAGTAAATTGGATGTTGTTGTTTGCAGTTTTATTAATGATCCTCATTTTCGAATCTTCTGAAAACTTATCTGCAGCTTATGGTTTAGCTGTAACTGCAACTATGACTATCAGCGCAATATTTATGGTTTGGATATTCTGGAATAAGAAATCAAAACTGAAATTATTCCTTTCAATATTTGTTTTAGCTTTTGATCTCATTTATCTAGCTTCTGTATTCACAAAAATACCAGCAGGTGGTTACTGGTCTCTAATAATTGCAGCTTTGATAACAATACTTATCCAGATATGGATTCAAGGCTCGAATCGATTAAGAAAAAAATTTCGCTCGCTGGATCTTGATATTTTTATTACCAGCTTCGAGCAGCTATATTCCACTGAGCCAACATTAAAAGGTGAAGCAGTTTACTTTGCAAGAATTCTTGACAAAGTTCCACCTTATGTTGTTCATTGCACACTAAGGAGTGGAATTATATATGAAAAAAATATTCTCTTTGCTGTTGAAACAGCCGATGTTCCATATGGAATAAATTTTTCAGAATTAAAAGAGTACACAAAGGGCTTGTATGGTTTATCTGTAACCGTTGGATATCTGGAAGTTCCGGATTTGCTTAAACTTTTTAAGCTGCAAGGTATTTCAGAGAAAGTTATTTTTTATGGAGTTGATGACATCAAAACCGGAAAGCTCTTTTACAAGATGTACGCTTTAATAAAGAAGATCACTCCATCGTTTGCCAGTTTTTATAATCTCCCATATAACAAACTTCACGGAGTAGTTACAAGGCACGAATTATAGATTTGTGATAATTTATAGATATATTTTTCCAGGCAATATTAATATTGTTATTACTTGCTCATTTTTTTTTCAAGTCTTTTTTAAAGGATAAACATCTATGCATTCACCATTAACTGAGATTCCTCTAATTGCATTATTACCATTCATTTTAATGCTGCTTGCAATTGCGATGTTCCCTCTCTTTTGGAATCATTTCTGGGAAAAGAATAAAAACAAATTAATTATTGCAGTAATACTGAGCATACCTGTTGTAATTTATCTTCTTTCAGCTGGTTTGACTGATAAACTAATTCATACAATCGTTTTCGATTACATTCCTTTTATTATCCTTCTCGGTTCACTTTTTACTATAACCGGAGGTATTTTTCTTTCAGGCGATATAGAGGCTAAACCAGCAATAAACACTTTATTCTTATCAGCAGGCGCTTTGCTTGCATCATTTGTTGGTACCACCGGTGCGGCTATGCTTTTAATCCGACCTGTAATTCAAACTAATAGACAAAGAAAATTCAAGGTCCATACTATTTTGTATTTTATCGGTATTGTTGCAAACTGTGGAGGCCTGTTAACACCTTTAGGGGATCCACCATTGTTTATGATGTATTTAAGAGGTGCACCGTTTGAATGGTTTTTCAAATTATTTCCTGAATGGCTTTTTGTGAATATTTTTTTACTGATAATATATTTTTTAGTCGATACATACTATTATAAAAAAGAGGACATCTCTTCTATTAAAATTGATAAAGCTTCCGTTCGTTCGTTAAAGCTTGAAGGAAAAAGAAATTTTATATTTCTGCTAATAGTCATACTAGCAGTTGCATTCCTTAATGAACAGTATCTTTCTATAATCCATTCGAATCATTACTTTAAGTTTATTCGTGAAGCTGTTATACTTTTAGCAGCATATTTGTCCATGCTTGTAACACCAAAACTTTTAAGGACATCAAATAATTTCACTTGGCAGCCAATTCAGGAAGTTGCTTATTTATTCCTGGGAATTTTTGTAACCATGGTGCCCTGCCTTTTATATTTAGAATGGAATGCCAAGACACTTGGTGTATCCTCACCAACTAGTTTCTATTATTACACTGGATTGTTAAGCAGCTTCCTGGATAATACTCCAACCGCTGTTACTTTTCATTCACTTGCATCAGGTTTAGGAGTAAGC
>JALONF010000149.1 GCA_025455085.1 Ignavibacteriaceae bacterium | reverse complement strand
ATGAGCTATGATAGAAGAGAATAGGCGGCTAGAGTTGGTCAAAAAATATCATTGATTCACACCTAATATTGATTTTGTAACCTTGCCTGTCTGCTGCAATACCTTTAATTTTTCATATAAATTAAAAGATTTTTAGTACTTTAAACATCTAATCGAGATAACTATGTCAGATAAACTAATCGAATGTGTTCCCAATTTTTCAGTAGGTCAGCAAACTGAAATCATAAAACAAATCACTGATGAAATCGAAAAAGTAGAAGGGGCTCGGCTACTTGATGTTGATCCCGGTTACGATATGAATCGAACGGTTGTGACTTTTATTGGAACACCTGAAGCTGTTAAACAGGCTGCATTCAATTCAATTAAAAAAGCTGCTGAGCTGATTGATATGAGCAAACATAAAGGCTCCCATCCACGAATGGGTGCAACCGATGTCTGTCCCTTTGTTCCTGTAACAGGTGTAACGACAGAAGAATGCATCGAACTTTCAAAAGAAGTAGCAGAGAGAGTTGGGGAAGAGCTAGGAATACCGGTTTATCTTTATGAAAAATCAGCGACTAAACCAGAAAGAGAAAATCTTGCTAAGATTCGTCAGGGCGAATATGAAGCACTCGAAGAAAAATTAAAAAAGCCCGAATGGAAACCTGATTTCGGTCCAGCAAAATTTAACGCAAAAGCAGGAGCCACTGTTATCGGGGTAAGAGAATTTTTAATTGCTTACAACATTAACTTAAATACACGAGAAGTTAATCACGCAACCGATATCGCTTTTGAAATCAGAGAGAAGGGAAGATCAGCACGCAAAATAAATAACGGAAATTTCTATTATAAGAGTGATGACATTCTGAAATATGAAAAGGGGAATTATCCTTGCGGTGATTGCGATTTTAATGGAAAGACATTTAAAGAAACAATCACTCATTGCAAAGAAAATCATCAGTACGATCTTGCTGATATTCTTGAACAGCACGGAATTGATCCTGAAAAACCGGAAGGACAGTCAGTTAAAAAACCGGGCAAATTTAAATACTGTAAAGCAATTGGCTGGATGGTTCCCAAATATGATCGTGCACAAATTTCAATTAATCTTACGAACTACAAAGTAACCTCAATGCATCACGTACTTGAAGAGACAAGAAAACTTGCTATGGAAAGAGGACTTGTAGTTACAGGAAGTGAGATCGTTGGAATGGTTCCCTATCCTGCATTGTTGGAGACAGGAAAATTTTATTTGAAACAGCAGCATCGATCAATCGGTGTTCCTTTAAAAGATATTCTGAACACAGCCGTTCAATCACTTGGATTGAATGATGTATCTCCATTTAAAATTGACGAGCGAGTTCTCGGGCTTCCAAAGAATCTTGATACTGCTTTAGTGGAAATGAAGCTGACGGATTTTATTGATGAAGTATCTCGTGAATCACCTGCGCCGGGCGGTGGATCGATTGCTGCGTTGGCAGGAGCGTTAGGTGCTTCGCTTTCTGCAATGGTCAGCAACTTAACCGCAAACAAACGAGGCAGTGACGCTGTTGATAAAATTCTGAATGATGCCGCGGAAGAATGTCAGCAAATAAAAGAAGCACTTGTTAATGCAATCGATGAAGATACAAATGCATTTAACGCTTATATGAATGCACGAAGACTCCCAAATAAAACTACCGATGAAAAGAAAGCAAGAGAAGAAGCAATGCAGGCAGGATTGAAACAAGCAGTGATGGTTCCGTTGAATACAGCAAAACAAAGTTTGAGAGCAATTGAAATCGCAGAAGTAGTTGCAAAGAACGGAAATCCAAATTCAATTACAGACGTTGGAGTTGGTGCCCAAAGTGCTTACACCGGAGTTCTTGGTGGAATTTATAACGTGCTTATCAACTTAAAAGATATTAATGACCAGCAGTTTGTTGATGAGATGAGAAAGACTTGTACTGAGTTGAGGCAAATGGCTCAGAGGAAATTAGATGAAGTTTTATCTTACGTGGAGACTAAATTATAGCAAACAAATAATAATAATTGGATAATATAACCTTTCTGAAATATGCCTATCTAAACAGTTGACTTCGTTAACTGAAGTTGCACCTTTCAGTTTTTCCTTCCTATATTCATAACAAATTTTTACGCCTTCATATAATTTTTAGAAAATCACATTACCAGGTTGTAATTCTTGTATTCAAATTGTAATTATTCTCTTAAACTGGTTTTTATTTACCTGTTATTTGTGAATTTCACAATTCATTCTCAGGAACAGTATCAGGAAATTAACTGGCCTGAACCGATCTTCGAAAGACTCACCATTGTCGATGGTTTACCTGAAAACAGCGTACTTACTATTACACAGGATCACCTGGGATATATGTGGTTTGGTACCCACGTTGGCCTGGTTAGATATGATGGTTATAGTATGAAGGACTATCAAAACGTACCGTATGATTCTTTAAGCTTAAGCGCTGGAACAGTAGTGGCGATTTATGAAGATAAAACCGGAAGATTATGGGTAGGAACAGATCAAAATGGACTTAGCTGTTTTGATCGAACGACAGAGACATTTAAGAGATATATGCAAAGCCCTGATGATTCTGCAAGCGAAAGTTCAGACTCCATTTTTTGTATACTCGAGGATGAAGACGGTAATATACTGGTAGGAACAAATAAAGGTTTAATCCTCGTTAATCCGAGAGATGGCAACTTTAAATTCACTTATTATAACAACTCTGTTTACTCCAATCCGATCAGTACTCTTTTTCAAGATAAAGTTTCTGGAAATATTTATGCTGGGAGTAATAACAAATTATTAATCTTTGACTCAAAAAGAAAGATTCTTACAGATGAAAATGAAATTAACAAACTCATCAAAAATATCGGTTCAATTAATTCAATTCTTCAAACCAGGAACGGACTAATCTGGATAGGGCACTCTTTGGGTTTATCAAAAATTGAATTGAGGCTTAACTCTGTTAAGCATTACCAATTAATTTCTTCTGATAAGAATAATTTAAAAAATTATATTGACGAACTGGTTGAAGACAATAATGGTTTCATCTGGCTAATTTCAGGAGGTTTAGCTTTTCGTAGCTTGGTGATTTTTGATCCAAAGAATGAAAAATTCAAGCGGATTGAGTATGTTCCAAATAACCCATATAGCATAGTAGGCAGCAGCAAATACATTTGGTCAATTTATAAGGACCGGACGGGAATTGTTTGGGTTGGCAGTCTTTACCTCGGTTTATATAAATGGGCCAAAAATAAATCTGATTTTAAACACTTTAGTTACGATCCTGATAACATATCAAGTGGTAGTTTCTTTTCTGTTGTTGAAGATGCAGGCAGGATTATCTGGTTTGGTACACGAGCTGGATTGCATAGTTTTAATCGAAGGTCAGGTGAATTCAGGAAGTACAATTTTGATATTGCTGGAAAAGACGAAGATAATCTCGTCGCTTGTATTTACTTGGATAAATCCGGAATTATCTGGTTTGGTATTGATGATAAAGGATTAATAAGATTTGAACCAAAAAAAAATAAATATATCAATTATCAGAATGATCCGAATAATCCTGAATCAATTAGCCATAATACAATTCGCTATATCTTGCCTGAGGGTGAAGATATTCTTTGGATTGCTACCCGTGGCGGCGGGATTAATAAGTTCAATAAGAAGACTGGTAAATTTTTCAGATATCTTCCTGAGCCTTCTAATCCTAAAAGCGTGGACGATGGAATGGTAGAATGCATTCTGCGTGATCGGGAAGGAAAATTGTGGATTGGCACTCAAGGTTACGATGGGTTAAAAATGTTCGATGAATCTGAAAATACCTTTAAGTCATTTAGCTTTATTGGCGGGGAATCCATTGTTCCTTCATTTTATGAAGACCGGAGCGGGAATTTTTGGGTAGGTACAGAAAATCATGGTATTCTTTTATTCGATCAGGAAAAAGAAAAATATGCTTATAACATAGAGCTGCCAAATAATCTGGTCAGATCAACATTAGAAGATAATTACGGAAATTTATGGATTGGAACGGATTACGGATTAGCAAAACTGGATCCGAAAACACGAAAGATAAAAAACCATATTACTGCTTTTGATTATATGGGCAATAAGTATACAACAAAGAGTGCCTCTAAAACTTCTGCTGGTGAGATGTTATTTGGGACTGGTGATGGATTCATATTGTTTCAACCGGACAGTATAAAAGATGATCCGTTTCCGCCGCAAGTGATCATAAGCAATGTTTCTTTATTTAACAGACCAGGTGAAAAATTAGAGTACGAAGGATTAATTTCTCAGCTGGAAAAGTTAGAACTCTCCCACCATGAAAACGATTTACGGTTTGATTATGTAGGATTGCATTATGCGGATCCTTCAAGGAATATTTACAAATATATGCTTGATGGATTTGATAAAGACTGGGTTGACGCTGGTACGCAGCGTAATGCAACTTACACAAATCTTGGACCCGGCAATTACACTTTCAAAGTTAAAGCAGCTAACTATGATGGTGTTTGGAGTCAGGAAGAAGCGACAATAAAAATTATAATCAGCAATCCCTGGTGGAGTACAGGTTGGGCGTATGTATTTTATCTCATACTTTTTGCCGCAGGATTACTAGCACTGAGACGATTTGAAATAAACCGTAGCAGACTAAAAAATATCGTCAAGATGCGTGAGTTTGAATCTAAGAAGCAGCGTGAAGTTGATGAAATGAAAACACGTTTTATTGCAAATCTTTCACACGAATTCCGGACACCCTTGCTGCTTATAAAAGGTCCGCTCGAACAAATGATGAATGATAATCTTGATGATAAAAATATGGAAAGATGTTCAACAGTTATCAGAAATACTGAAAACCTTCAGACGCTGATCAACCAGTTGCTTGAATTATCACAGCTTGAGTCATCATCCATTCCGCTTAAAGCTCAGAAGGTTAATCTTCTAACATTATTGAAGGGATTAACTTTTGCTTTTGAATCTCTTGCCAAAGAAAAAAATATTAATCTCCGCTTTGAAAATTCTGAAGAATCAATCTATGCCTGGATTGATAGAGAAAAATTTGAAAAAATAATTAATAATCTTCTTTCCAACTCCTTCAAGTTCACACCAGAAGGAGGAAATATAACAGTCTCCCTCACCATCATTCCCTCTCCCTCAGGGAGAGGGACGTCCGTAGGACAGGGTGAGGGAATTGTTCAAATTAAAGTCTCAGATACCGGCATTGGAATTCCTCAGGCAAAGCTGGAAAAAATCTTTGACCGTTTTTACCAGGTTGATGATTCAATTCAGAGAAATTACGGCGGTTCAGGAATTGGACTTGCATTAGTAAAAGAACTTGTTGATCTCCATAATTGGAAAATTTCTGTAAATAGCGAGCAGGGTAAAGGAACAGAATTTACTTTATTAATTCCGTTAAGCGATAACTATCTTGATGAATTTACTACCGCAATCTATTCCAGCTTTCATTTAATCCTCACATAGAACTAATATTCGCCATTCATGGCGACTCATTCACCCTTGATCATTCCTTGATTCCAGGGAAGGGAACACGCGAAGCAATCAACGATCATACAGAATTATCATTATTGATCAAACACGAACAATAATT
>JALONF010000148.1 GCA_025455085.1 Ignavibacteriaceae bacterium | reverse complement strand
GCAGTTGCTATGGGTTTTTTTGGTGATGAAATTAGCAAAGCAGTAGTACTATCCATATTTATTCCGCTGGTAATATCAAGCGGCGGAAACTCAGGTTCGCAGGCAGCTACGCTTGTAATCAGAGCGATGGCTGTTGGTGAAATAGTACTTGCCGACTGGTGGCTAATTATGAGGCGTGAAATTCTCTCAGGATTTATGCTTGGCAGTATTCTTGGTATAATAGGCTTTTTGCAGGTTGCTATCTTGACAAATGTTTTTCACATTATTTCTTCGCATTGGATTCTAATCGGGATAACTGTTTTCTTTTCATTGATTGGAATTGTGCTCTGGGGCACGATATCGGGTTCAATGCTTCCTTTCATTCTTAAGAAATTAGGTGCGGATCCGGCAACCTCATCAGCTCCATTAATTGCAACTTTATGCGATGTTACAGGCCTGGTAATTTATTTTTCAGTTGCTTTGCTTGTGTTGAGCGGAACCTTGCTATAAAGATAAATTCAGCCACATTTATGCAAAATAAAACTTGAAGTTTCTTCTTATATTTAGCATCATATTTTAAATAGAAAGACCAAAAATCAGTATGATTAAAGGAAATGTTAAAGGTATAATTCTGGCTGGCGGCTCCGGCTCCAGGCTTTATCCGATAACAAGAGTTTACAGCAAACAGCTTGCACTTATTTATGATAAGCCGCTTATTTATTACCCGCTTTCAATACTGATGCTTGGTGGAATAAGGGATGTACTAATCATCTCTAACTCAGAAACAATTCCATTATATCAAAAACTTTTTGGTGATGGAAAACATCTCGGGATGAATTTTGATTACGTTATTCAACCAGAACCAAAAGGTATAGCACAGGCTTTTATTCTCGGAGAAAAGTTTATTGGCTCAGATATGTCTTGCCTTGTGCTTGGTGACAACATTTTCTATGGAAATCTTGATTTCTTTTATAAAGCACTTCAAACTGATAGAGGTGCTACAATATTTGGTTACCAGGTTAATGATCCCGAGAGATACGGAATTGTTGAGTTTGATCAGAGCGGAAAAGTTCTTTCAATCGAAGAAAAACCGACCAAGCCAAAATCTCACTATGCAGTTCCCGGTCTTTATGTTTACGATAACAGGGTAGTTGAAATATCAAAGAATCTAAAACCTTCTAAAAGAGGGGAGCTTGAAATTACAGATGTAAACAAAGCTTATTTGGAGTTAGGTGAGCTTCGTGTTGAAAAAATTGGAAGAGGAGTAGCCTGGCTTGATACCGGAACACCCGAAGCCCTGCTTGCGGCTTCAAACTTTTTTGGAGTTATTGAGGACAGACAGGGGCTCAAAGTTGCCTGTGTTGAAGAGATTGCTTATTTGAGGGGATTCATTGATAAAAAGCAATTTGAAAAATTAGTCAATGAAATTCCAAAATCTCTCTACAGAGAATATCTTGAAAAAATATTAGCAGAGAGCTGATTGAAAGTTATTAAAACAGAAATTGCTGGTTTGCTTGTTCTTGAGCCTGATGTTTTTAATGATGATCGGGGATTTTTTTTTGAGTCCTACAGTAAGCAGCGATATGAAAAATTTGGTATACCGGATGATTTCGTTCAGGATAATATTTCAAAGTCGAAAAGAGGCACAGTAAGAGGATTACATTATCAGGTTGGAGAAAAAGCTCAAGGCAAACTCTGCCAGGTTTTGGAAGGAGAAGTACTTGATGTTGCTGTTGATATTAGATTTAATTCTCCAACTTTCGGAAAATATTTTTCACAAGTTTTAAATTCACAAAATAAAATCCAGCTCTGGATACCAACCGGTTTTGCTCATGGCTTTTCTGTATTATCTGACGAAGCAATTTTTTCTTATAAATGCACCAACTATTACAGTAAAATTCATGAAAGAACTATTCTTTTTAATGAAATAGATTTAAACATTGACTGGAAAGTTGATAGTCCGATTGTTTCAGAAAAAGATTTAAGTGCTGCAAAGTTTAAAGACATTGAAAGAGATTTTATTTATCAACCGCATTGATTTATTTCAATGGCAATTACTTTTAATTCTCAATAATTTATACAATAAAAATTCGGAATATTTATGAAAGTCCCGCTGCTCGATTTAAAACCTCAATATTACTCATTAAAAAAAGAACTTGACGATGCTGTACTTCGCGTTGCAGAATCACAATATTTTATCCTCGGTCCCGAAGTAGAAAAAATGGAAAAGGAATTCTGTGACTACTTACACTGCAAACACGCAATTGGAGTTTCTTCAGGAACTGATGCTTTGTTGCTTGCATTAATGGCAATAAATATTGGACCCGGTGACGAGGTAATTGTTCCTACTTATTCGTTCTTTGCAACGGCCGGAGTTGTGTCGAGATTAAATGCTACACCAGTATTAACTGATATTGATCCAGTTACTTTTAACATTGACCCTGAAGACGTGAAAAAGAAAATTACCAAGAGAACAAAAGCAATAATGCCGGTTCATCTTTATGGTCAGAGTGCTGATATGGATCCGATATTGAAAGTTGCGAGAGAAAATAATATTAAAGTGGTTGAAGATGCGGCACAAGCGATCGGCACGCGATATAAGGATGGAAAGTGTGTAGGAACGATTGGGGATATTGGCTGCTTCTCATTCTTTCCCAGCAAGAATCTTGGCGGATATGGTGATGGCGGACTTGTAACCACGAATAATGACGAGCTTGCTTATATGCTCCGAATTAAAAGAGTTCACGGTGGTGAGCAGAAATATTATCATAAAGTTATCGGTGGAAATTTTAGAATTGATGCTTTACAGTCATCAGTGCTGCGGGTAAAACTTCCTCATCTTGATAAATGGTCAGAGAAGAGACGGGCTAATGCAGAATACTATTACGAACTTTTTAAAAAAGCCGGTTTAGCAGAAGAACCGGGCAAAATAAAATTTGATGAGAAGAATAAAGTGTTGATTCCTAAACCGGTTTATAAAGGTAATGCTGAAGTAAAAAACTACCATATTTATAATCAGTTCATCATCCGGACTCAGAAAAGAGATGAGTTAAAGAAATTCCTAACGGAAAATGAAATCGGAAATGAAATCTATTATCCTGTTCCATTCCATATGCAGGAATGTTTTGCAAATCTAAATTATAATATTGGAGATTTTCCTGAATCTGAAAAAGCAAGTGATACTTCTCTTGCTATACCTATCTATCCTGAATTAACAAAAGAGCAGCAGGAATATGTTGTTCAAAAGATCAAGGAATTTATTCAGGGGTAATGTAAGTGTTACAGAAAATTACTTTTCTGAAAACGTTTTTTCTTATTGTGATTTTATTCTCTGGAAGTACTCTGGTACAAGCCCAGGTTGTTTACGAACCATTGTATGAAGACGTTTACAATTTTCTTCGCAGGATAAACCAGAAAGGAATAATCGAATTTGATGATTTGATAAGACCACTTCCAAGAAATTACATAAGTGAAAAATTGCTGGAAGCTGATTCTCTTTCATCTCAACTTACTTCGCTTGAGCGCGATGAATTAAAATTCTTTCTGAAAGATTTTTACCACGAAAGGTGGCTTGCGGAAGGAAATGATAAACAGACCGAGCATCTTGATTTTTTCAGCGATGATCCAGCAGAGAGATGGAGAATGTTTTCTTATGGCGGCGATGGATTTAAATTGAATGCCAATCTGATTATTGGTGCAGAGATTGGTTCAGTTAAAGATGCAAATCAGACTCATTTCTGGAATGGTATTTACTCTTATGGTTATATCTCTGATATTTTAGGATTCAGTTTTGATTTCAGAGATAATACTGAAAGCGGAACAACGCTCGATAAAACAAAAAGTTTTACTCCCGAAACCGGAGTTAATGCCCGCACTGATTTGAACACATATAATTATTCTCCTGACAAAATGGAATACAGTGAAGCTAAGATGATGCTTGCGACTGATTGGAAATGGGGAAGTCTTGCTGCTGGCAAAGAATTTTTAGAATGGGGCTATGGTGACAATGGCTTGCTTGTTATGTCTCAAAAAGCTCCTTCTTTTCCTTTAATCAGATTAGATATTAATCCAGTTGAATGGCTTAGCTTTAATTACTTTCATGCGTGGTTATCATCTGATGTAGTAGATACTACCAGCTTTTATCCAACGGATAATGGTGACTTCGCATTTTCGTTCAGGGAAAAATATCTGGCATCTCATACATTAACAATAAAACCGACAAGAGGTCTTGATATTTCAATTGGTGAATCAATCGTTTATGCTGACCAGCTTGAATTTCTGTATTTAATCCCGATAACATTTTTTAGGTTGGCAGATCATTATTTAAGCAGACAGGCTAATTCAGCTGGCGGCAATGCACAATTCTTTTTTTCAATAAGTTCAAAAGGACATATTAAGAACACACACCTTTATGGCACACTATTAATAGATGAGTTAACAATAAACGGTCTATTCGAGGCTGAAAAACAACGCAATCAGATTGGATTTACATTGGGAGGTTCGTTAACTGATTTACCGCTTGATAATCTTACTCTTAAACTAGAGTATTCAAAAATTTATCCTTATACTTATCAGCATTATATTAACACAACCACATACGAAAGTTCGTCTTATGTTTTGGGGCACTGGATGAATAATAATGCTGACCAGATTTATGGTTCATTGAAATACAGATTTGTCAGAGGTCTGGAAGCCGAAATTTGGGCGAGGTATATCAGGCAGGGCGAGCGTGCTGATGAAAGTGAACAGTTTGAACAACCACAACCGCCATTCCTTTCAGGGTTGAGAACCAATTATACCTATCTTGGTGCGCAGGCAAAATTTGAAATTCTCCACGAACTTTTTGCACGTGCGCGTTATCAGTATATGAAAACATCAAAGCAGCAGGAAGACTTAAGCTTTGTTGATGAAAGCGACCAGGAATTTTATTTTTCTGTGTATTATGGATTGTAATTGAAATCATATGACTAATCAATCAAAATATTTAAATAAGAAAATTTATGTTGCCGGTCATACGGGAATGGTTGGTTCCGCAATTACCAATGAATTTAAAAGTCGTGGTTATAAAAATCTAATCTTGAAAAATTATCCCGGTCTTGATTTAATCAAACAGACCGAAGTTGAAGAATTCTTCAAAAAAGAAAAACCTGAAATTGTTATTGTAGCAGCAGCAAAAGTCGGCGGCATTCTTGCAAATAATACGTATCGTGCCGAGTTCATTTATGATAATTTGATGATTGAAGCGAATCTCATTCACAATGCACATCAAACGGGAGTTGAAAAACTTATCTTCCTTGGTAGTTCCTGTATCTATCCGAAACTGGCTCCGCAGCCGTTGAAGGAAGAATATCTTCTTTCTGATTATCTTGAAAACACCAATGAACCATATGCAATTGCAAAGATTGCAGGAATAAAACTCTGTGAAAATTATTATAGGCAGTACGGAAGTAATTTTTATTCGGTAATGCCGACTAATATGTACGGACCGAATGATAATTTTGATTTGAACACTTCTCACGTCCTTCCAGCATTCATAAGAAAATTCCACGAGGCGAAAGAAAAAAATGAAAAGGAAGTAGTAATCTGGGGAAGCGGTAAACCGCTGAGAGAATTTCTTTATGTAGA
>JALONF010000147.1 GCA_025455085.1 Ignavibacteriaceae bacterium | reverse complement strand
TTCCATTCCTGTTCAGTTCCCGGTAAAAATCCGGGAACATCTACGAGAACAAGCATAGGAATATTAAACGCATCGCAGAATCTGACAAAGCGTGCTGCTTTTGTTGATGCATTTATATCCAATACTCCAGCAAGAACTTGCGGCTGATTTGCAATAACACCAACAGCCATTCCACCAATCCTGCAGAATCCGCAAATTATATTCTCAGCATAAAATTGCTGCACTTCAAGAAAATCCTGATCATCTGCAAGAAGAATAATAACCTGCTTCATATCGTACGGTTTGTTTGGACTGTCAGGAATGATTTCATCCAGCCTGGAATCTGGAGATAATTTACTTAGGTCAAAATCTTTTTCAGGACTTTTATCACGATAGTTCAGTGGTATGAAACTGAGCAGTTTTCTAACATTGAGTAAGGTTTCAATTTCATTTTCAAAAACAAAATGAGCAACTCCACTTTTACTTGCATGAGTTTCAGCTCCACCAAGTTCTTCAAAACTTACATCTTCGTGAGTTACAGTTTTAACTACATTAGGTCCTGTCACAAACATGTAACTTGTGTTCTTAACCATAAAAACAAAATCAGTTATTGCCGGTGAATAGACAGCCCCGCCGGCACAAGGACCAAGTACAACAGAAATTTGGGGAATAACTCCGGACGCAAGAGTATTCAGCAAAAAAATATCAGCATAACCACCCAGACTTACCACCCCTTCCTGAATTCTTGCACCGCCAGAATCATTCAATCCAATTAGTGGAATGCCGGCCTTCATTGCCATCTTCATTACTTTAACAATCTTTTCTGCATGTGTTTCTGAGAGCGAGCCTCCAAACACTGTAAAATCCTGGCTGAACAATGCTATCGGCCTTCCATCAATTTTAGCAAAGCCGGTTACAACACCATCTCCGGGAAAGTGCTGTCTATCCAAACCAAAATCTGTTGCACGATGTTTAACAAACATATCAACTTCATCAAAGCTGCCTTCATCAACGAGTAATTCGATTCTCTCTCGTGCAGTCAGTTTACCTTTTTCATGCTGACTTTTTATTCTTTCACTTCCACCACCGAGCTTCGCCTGTTCTTTAAGCTTAGTGAGTTTGTCGATTTTATCTTTCATAGGAAACCTCGTTCTAGAATTAAAATCTTGTTAGACAAGAAAAGGATTACTTTGTTTTTCATAACCAATTGTGCTTGATACACCATGCCCAGGATATATCACTACCTCATCCGGAAGTACAAATAATTTATTTTCTATCGATTCAATGAGAGTATTATAGTCTCCACCCCATAAATCTGTTCTGCCGATGCTTTCATTAAACAAAACATCTCCAGTTATACAAATTTTTTCTTTTTCAAGATAAATGCAAAACTCACCGGGTGTATGCCCCGGTGTAAATAGGAATTTTAGTTTTGAATTGCCGAGTGAAATATCTGTGGTTTCGTTTATCAACCGATCAGGTTTGGGAGGTTCTTCCAGGATAATATCGAACATCTGTGCTTGCTGTTGAGCATGTTCGAGCAGAGGAATGTCCTTTTCTGGCGCATAATAAGCCGGACTATATTTTTCCTTAACAAACTTACAGCCTAGAATATGATCAATATGGCAATGAGTATTTATTAGAAATTTTACATTCAGTTCTTCAGAAAAAATAAAATCAGCTAAAGTTTTTTCTTCATCAAGCGATGATGTTCCGGGATCGATTACTGCGGCTTCTTTTGTTTCATCATCCCAAAGGATAATCGTGTTTTCAGAAAACAGGTTAAACGTAAATACTTTCACTTTTATCATACTATTTCTTAAATCCTTTTCGAATTCTATCAAATGATTTTTTCGTGAACGAAGAAAAATTATCTTCGGTTTCCTCAAGTGAGTCACCGCCAAATTTAATGAGGAAATGTTTAGCGAGAACCCAGGCAAGCATACTCTCCGCTACAACTGCACATGATGGTACAGCCGTAAAATCACTACGCTCATATCTGGAAATAATTTTTTTCATTGTAGTTAAATCGATACTATTCAGCGGTCTTGCTAATGTGGAAATTGGTTTCATTGCTGCTCTGACTAAAATTGGCAAACCATTGGAGATACCGCCTTCGATGCCACCAGAGTGATTTGTCTTTCTTGAAAAATTTTTAACATCAATCGTAATTTCATCGTGCACTTGTGAGCCATACTGCTCTGCACTTTCAAATCCATTCCCAATCTCAACACCCTTTACAGCATTTATAGACATTAAATGAAAAGCAATATCTGCATCGAGTCTTCTATCAAAATGCATAAAGCTTCCTAATCCAACGGGAACTCCAGTAGCAATGGCGATAAAAGTTCCGCCCAGAGTATCGCCGCTTTTCTTCACTGACTTTATCTTATTAATGATTTTCTTTTCCTGAGACTCATCAAGAACGCGAACCGCACTTTTATCAGCCTTAGCTGATATATTCAAGCCTGATTTTAACAGTAAAGTTTTATTTTTTAATAGCTGATTGAAATAATCGTTTGAGGGATAGATGCCGCCTATGCTCTCTACATAACTTGCTATTTTAATTCCAAAATGCTCAAGAAATATTCTTGCAATTGACCCTGCTGCCATCCTTGCTGCAGTTTCTCTGGCACTTGAGCGCTCAATCGAGTTTCTAATATCATCAAAGTTATATTTTGAAACTCCCACAAGATCAGCATGTCCAGGTCGAGGTATAGTGATTTTCTTAATTGATTCTTTGTTTTGTTGAACGCTCAACTCTTTTTCCCAATTGACCCAATCTTTGTTCTCAATCAAAAATGAAATTGGTGAGCCAAGAGTTTTTCCGAATCGTATTCCGCTTAGGATCTGGACTGAATCAGATTCAATCTTCATTCTTGTACCTCTGCCATAACCACCCTGCCTTCTTTTTAGCTGGTAATTAATCTCCCCTGCAGATATTGGAATATTAGAAGGAAATCCTTCAACTATTGTTACGAGAGCTTTTCCGTGTGATTCTCCGGCAGTTAAAAATCTTATCATAAATTTATATTTTTATTTACAGGCAAATATAAAAAAACGCCCGTTTAAGCGGGCGTCTTCCAAAAAAGAATTAGGTTAATTACTAATCCGGTATTTCAATACCCACAAATCTGTTATTTCCTTCTTTATCCACTACCTTCATTAAAAGAGCTGACCCCTTTTTCTTTTCAACTATTTGCTTGAAATCGTCAACGTTATCAATCTTCTCTTTATCGGCTTCCGTGATTACAAGTCCAGAAAATAATCTTTGGTCTTCTGCTTTACTGAATGGTTCAACCTGTGATATCATGACACCCTTATTTAGATTATAGTCAGATTTATCTTTTTCAGAGAGATTCTTCACGGTTAATCCAATATCGTCAAACGTAGCAGAAGTCATTCCAGACTCACTCTTTTCTTTTGAATCATTTTTATCGGATACCGGTTCAGTTTTAACCTCTTCATCACGTGCTTTAAGAGTAACTTTTCTTTCTAAAGTTTTACCATCTCTGAAAATTTTTAAGTTAACCGTAGTACCAGCAGTGAGCGACGCAACATAGCTTTGTAATTCATTTGGTCTGTTGACTTCGCGACCATCAATTTCCAGGATAATATCTCCGGCTTTCAAATCAGCTTTTGAAGCTGCACCATCTTCAACGATTCCCTGAATGATAATTCCTTTGGGCGCATCCATACCAAGTGATTTAGCAATGGCATTATCAACTTCACCAATATTAATTCCAATATAACCTCTGCTGACCTTGCCATGAGCAATCAAATCCTGCGCAACTGCTTTAGCAAGATTAACAGGAATTGCAAAACCATAACCAATATAAGTTCCACCTCCGCCAGCGGCAATCGCTGAATTAATTCCGATTACGGAACCTGATAAATCTACCAGTGCACCACCACTGTTTCCAGGATTTATTGCTGCATCAGTCTGAATAAAATTCTCAACTCCGTAACTATCTCTTATCAATCCTAACTGACCTCTTCCAATTGCGCTGACAATTCCAGCAGTAACTGTAGATGATAATGAGAGTGGATTACCAATAGCCATAACCCATTGGCCAACTTTAAGATTGTCTGAGTTACCGAGAAATGCTACCGGAAGATTACTTGCCTCTATTTTTACGACAGCCAGATCAGTGAGCGGATCAGTTCCAACAACAGTTGCATCAAATTGTCTTTTATCGGATAATCCAACTGTCACCTTACTTGCATTTTCAACCACGTGGTTGTTTGTGAGAATGTAGCCATCAGCTGAAATAATTATACCACTACCGGATCCTCTTTGTTCATTCGGCATATCTTTAAATGGGAAAAAGAACCAGTCTTTATGCGGGTTCTCCCTTTCAGATACTACGGAAATCTGAACAATCATTGGAGTTACTTTTTCTGCAACTTCAATAAATGCCTGACTGAATGACGATGCATCTGCATCCAACTTTACGGGAGGTTCAGTAGCCCCAAGATTCAGATCTGCCAATCCCGGTCTAACAAGTCCAAATCCGGAAACTAAAATTGCTCCAAAAAGAATCCCGATAAATAAAAGTGACAACGCACCAATAATTCCTTTAATCTTCATTTTATTACTCCAATAAGTTAATTATCAAATTATATTTTGCCTGAATTAGTTTCAGGATAGTAACAAATAACTCAGTCTACCTCTAATTAAAAAGTTTTAGTGAACTTATACCTTTAAAATCCGGCACGTGATACTTTAAATGATTTTCCATAAAAACTATCGCTTTTCGAACTATTAGATTACTAAAAGTTTCTGCCGATTCATTGGTTTTTAGACAATTTAGATACCCAAAAAGTTCCAAATTTATATCATAATTATCAACCACTGTTTTTTTGCATTCACCGCATATCAATCCTTTTTCAAAATTATAAAATACATCCCCATCGAATTTTTGCTTACCGCAAAGAGCACAGGAATCAATCTGGATTTCATAACCTGTTTCCTTCAGAAGAAACATAAAGAAACGACCGAAAGTGATTTCCGATTTTTCTTCACCAGAATTTAACCTTGATAGAATTTTTACTATTCCTTTAAATATTTTCTTATTGACTTCGTGATCAGCAAGGAGATTCTTGACAAGTTCAACTACTCCATAAGCATATCCTAATTTGCTGAGATCATTTTTAATGTTCGGATAATGCTCAACTATATCAGCCTGAGATAGTAATTGAATTTCCCTCGATTCTTTTTTATAAAGAACAACGGCTAAATAGTTCAAGGGATCAACTATTTTTCCATATTTCGATTTTGGTGAGCGAGCACCTTTAACGATCACAGTGATTTTACCTAAATCCTCAGTGAACATTGAGGCAATACTGCTGGAATCACCATAGTTCATTTTGCTCAGAACTATGGCTTCAGTTTTTACTATTTCGCTCATCTGATGAAGTTATATGGGAAAGAAAATAGACCTTCTTCAGTAATTATTCCGGAGATTAAATGTGCAGGAGTTACATCAAATGCTGGAGTGAAAGCATCGTAATCATCCGGTGTGATGAGAGTTTCTCCAAAGTAGAATAACTCTTTTTTATTTCGATATTCAATCACTATCTCATTTCCTGTTGGAATAGTTCTGTCAATCGTTGTTGAAGGCGCTGCAATATAAAAGGGGAT
>JALONF010000146.1 GCA_025455085.1 Ignavibacteriaceae bacterium | reverse complement strand
CCTTTTGGCATAATACGTTCGTCAGATGTTTGAATATGTGTGTGGGTTCCAATGAGTGCACTAATTCTTCCATCGAGGTAGTGAGACATTGCAACTTTTTCGGCAGTTGCTTCAGCGTGAAAATCAACAATAATAATTTTAGTTTCATTTTCGATTTTAGGTAACACCCAATCAGCAGAACGGAAAGGACAATCTATTGCGGCCATAAAAGTTCTTCCCTGAAGATTTAAAACGGCTGCTTTTCCTTTTTTCGTTTCTGCGATGAAGTAACCATTACCATACGTCCCTTTTGGGTAATTTAATGGTCGAAGCGCTCTCGGTTCTCTTCTAAGATAATCCTGAGATTGATGTTTATCCCAAGTATGATTTCCACCAGTAAGAACGTGAACGCCTAGATCAAAAAGCTGGTTCCCTTCTTTATCTGTGCAGCCTTTACCTTCCGATGCATTTTCAGCGTTAGCAATTACTAAATCTGCTTTGTATTTCTGAATTAATCCGGGGAGCCAGGTTTGGACAAGATCCATTCCCGGTTTTCCTACTATATCACCTATGAAGAGAATATTAATTGTGGGCATATTAGTGTGATTTTTTAGTGCAAAATATAGCTATAATCGGTGAAAGTTTATAGGGAGGATGAGTTAAGACTCTTTAAATTAGTTAAAACCCAGACAATAAATCCCTTTTCTTTTCTTCACTCTCACGTCTTTGCTCTTCAAGCTGTTTGTGCCAATTGTAATCTTTAATCCATTTAGAAACTGAATATTTTATTAGATAGCAGTAAAAATAAAATAACCCAATTGGAATAAGTAGAGAAGCTTCGAATGCGAGAGTATCTTGAAATATGATTGGGCCAAAAATTAAAGGAAAAATTATCATTGCGAAGAATGTTACTATCCAACCAAAACGTTTCTCTTTGATCAATATATAGAAGATATACGGTGTAAATGATATCGCAGCAACTATTATGATTCCTAAAATAATTATGGGTATAAACACAACTATCTGTGGTATTATCTGTGGAAGAATAATACTTGTCCATATATACAAAAGATAAAGTGCTGGCGGAATGGTAATTTGAAAATTTAATATATCACTAAATCTTTGAACCGCTTCAAAATCACTAATTATTTTTGGTGTTATGGACAATTTAATTTTTCCTCTTCATTCACCTCTGTGCAGAGTTAATCTATTAGTTGTCAAATTTTTATATTTCACTAAGTACTATTTTAAATTTAGATGACCAAAACAAAAATAATAATTTTCGGTTCTCTGGTTGCATATTTTGCTATCCTTAATTTCTTACGCCTAAATTATCTTAACACAACATTTCTTGATGACGCATATATTTTTTTGAGATACGCGGAAAATATTTTCGACGGTTATGGTTTTGTATGGAATATCAATGAACCGCCTGTAGAAGGATATACCTCCTTCTTTTATCTCGTCACTCTAATAATTGCAAAGTTTCTTTCAATCGATTTAGAAATGTTTGCCATTTTATTAGGAATAATATCCTCAACTCTCACACTTTTCTTAGCTTATTTAATTTACGACAATCTTTATTCAAAAAACCTGGATCATCCTTCAGCCAATTTAATCACAGTTATAATACTGGCACTTTCACCTTCATATCCTTATTGGTCAGGTGCGGGAATGGAGACAGCCTTCTATTCAATGTTTTTAATGCTGACTATTTATTTTTTCTTAAGGCTTTCTAACTCATCCAGAGAAGTTTTTATTAAGGGTGTATTCTTCGGGTTACTTTGCATCATAAGATTTGAAGCTGTTCTGTTTTTTCTTGCGGCACTTGTCTATTTAATGAAAGACCATTTTGCTTTTAAAAAGATTCAAATAAATAAAACGGAATTAATATTCTCAGCAGCTTTTATTTTAATCTTCGGAATTTATTTCATCTGGCGATGGAATTTTTTCGGCTTTTTTCTGCCCAATACTTTTTATGCAAAAACCGGGGGAGGTTTACAACAAATGATGGGAGGATTTCTCTACATGATTAAAGCCTTAAGATCATTCTACGGTTTTGCATGGATTCCTCTCATTATTGTGATTTTCTTCTTTAAGAAAAATATGTTTTTGGAAAGCGGAATATTTTTATTCAGTATTGGATTAGTTTCAATTGTAACAACTATTTTAATCGGCGGCGACCATTTTCATCTTGGAAGATTTGTTCTTCCAGTTTTGCCTCTGATTTTTATAATCTTTCCTCCCGCGCTTGATAGGTTCCTATCAATAAAAGCTTTGAAGTTAAAAGCTTATCACAAAGTAACTGCGCTATTGGTTGTTTTATTTTTGCTCTTAGTGATCAAACCCGTTTACCAGGAGTCGTATAAGGGATTTCTAAATCTTATGGAAGGTAAAAAAGAAACTTTAGTCGTTTATGATAAGGAAGCCGAAACTAATATTATTGAATGGCAAAATGGTTTTAATATAATGGGAAAAACTTTGAAACGGATAGCTTCAAAAGATGAATACATTGCTGTAGTACCAATCGGCGCAATCGGGTATCTCTCAAAAATAAATGTGATTGATATGGTTGGATTAGTTGATCCTGTAATTGCTCACGAGCAGTTTTCACCTCATGCTGTGCGTAAATGGACACCGGGGCATACAAAAGGTGATGGTAAGTATATTCTTTCAAGAAAACCGAAATACATTCAGCTTACAGATTACTTAACAAGAAAACCACTTGAAAAACCGCACAACCGTTCCACTCAGTTTGTTTCTGTAAAGGAACTCTGGGAGTCAGAAGAGTTTCATCAGGATTATGAGTTCTATCCTATTGAAGTGATTGATGGATGGTATTATAATTTATTTAAACGAAAATATTTTTAATGATTTTTGAAACTGATTCCATTAATTATAGATTAACTGTATGATTCACTCTGAACTTCCACATATTCCTTTAAATGAAACTGAATTTTCTGTGCTGGATGTTGAAACTACAGGATTATCAGCAAGAAATAACCGCATTATTGAGATTGGTATTGTTAAAGTTAAGAACTTAAAAATCATTGACAGGTTTTCAACTTTAATCAATCCCGGATGCGATATTCCTTATTTCATAACTCAGTTCACAGGAATCTCAAACAGTGATGTCGCTTATTCACCAAGCTTTTATGATACAGCAGAAGAGATTGAAGAGTTCATTGGCAATTCAATTATCAGCGGACACAATTTAAGTTTCGATGAAGGATTTTTAAGTTATGAATTCATAAGAAATGGATTTGAACCGTTGAGCAATCTTACTGTCTGCACATTAAAACTTTCGAGAAAAATTTTTCCATCTTTAAAAAGCAAATCACTTGCATCTGTTACCGAGTATCTTGGAGTTAAAAACAGAGATTCACACCGGGCACTTTCAGATGCAGAAGCGACCGCCCAAATTCTAATCAAATTAATAAAGAAATTATCCAAAGAAAATAAGATTAAAACACTTCAGCAGTTGATTGAGTTTCAATCGTCTGTAGTTTCGTCTAACCAGATTATAAAATTACCCAAGGATATACACGACTCTCTATATTCCCTGCCTGATTCTCCGGGTGTTTACTATTTTCTAAACAAAAAAAACGAAGTAATTTATATCGGTAAAGCAAAATCGTTAAAGGATAGAGTACGAAGTTACTTTGCTTCAACCGCAGCAGGGAAATCAAAAAAAATTGTTAAGCAAGCTGCAAAAATAAAAACCGAGATAACAAATTCTGAGTTGACTGCACTTTTGTTGGAAGCTGAGAGTATCAAGCTTATAAATCCAAGGCACAACCGGCAGTTAAAAAAATATGGAAATAAATACTTCATCCGGATTAATAAAAGCACTAAATATCCTAAAGCAGAAATTATTTCAAATTTTGATTTCGATGGCAACGATTATTTTGGATTATTCATTTCCCGCAGAAAAGCTGAATTGGTTCTTGATATAATTGATAAAACATTTTCTTTGCGTGAATGTAATGACAAAGAATTCCGTAAAGGTAAAAAATGTTTTCTTGCCGATATTGAAAGATGCACAGCACCCTGTACAAAAGCTGATGATCCAGATTATTTCGATGAGCTTGAGAAAGTTTACGAGTTTCTCTCAGGAGGAAATCAGTCGGCTCTGAACAGAATGCTTAATAAAATGAAAGACTATGCAGCCAAGGAGAAATATGAAAAAGCTGCGGAAACAAAACAGGTTATTGATTTAATTTTATCTCAAACACATAAATCTTCCTTGCTTGCAGAACCTATCAACAAAGCAAATGTTCTTTTTGAAGTATCAGAAGGAATAAACAAGGATTATATACTGCTTCTGGAGGGAAAATATTTTATTAAAAAGGATTCTCTTAAAGGAAGAGATAGTTTTGAAGATGCACTTGACGATTATTACTTACGTACAATCAAAGTCGATATAAATCCAACTGAAGAAGACCTGGAGAAAATGAAAATAAGTCTGAACTGGCTTACGAAAAATAGGAACAAGGTTAGAATATTTTATTTGAAAGATTTCAGTTCAAAGGAAGAGTTGTTCAATGCTGTATCCAGTAATAAATCGGCTTCAAAAAAAACATATAAGAATTTTAACTTAAGAAGACTAGCTGTCAGCGATATAATAGACGAGTAATATGAAATCTCATCAGCTAAACAATATTCTGAACAATAAATCACTTGGCTCATCCGAGCTAGTTCAACTGTTGAACAACTACTTTATATCAATCCACGAAAATAAATCAGAAATAAGCAGTGATATTCTTTTGGTAAAAACTAAACTCGGGCATTTTGAAGCAGTCAGTTCATATCTGAAAGATCTTTCATCAGAATTAAAAACCGGTCATGGGCTGCTAAATTTTTTAAGAAGCCACTCCTCACAGCAAAAAGAGAAAGTAGATATTATTTTTAAGAAGATTTTTCCGCGGTTAAAAAAGCTGAATAAAATTATAACGCTATCAAGAAGCGGAACTGTTTTAGCAGTCTTAAAATTATGGCATCAAAAAAATAAAAAGATTAAAGTCATTGTTTGTGAATCAAGACCCAAGCTGGAAGGTCGACAGATGGCTGAATCACTTGTTCGTAATGGAATTAAAACCTTTTTAATAACTGATGCAATGATGAGTTTATTTGTTCCTCAGGTTGATGCGGCTTTGATAGGAGCAGATTTAGTTTTGAAAAATGGAAATGTGGGGATTGGTACAACCGCTCCCGGGGTGGAGTTGGAGGTTGTAGGTGATGCTAAAGTCTCTGGCTCGCTTGAGATAGGAGCGAATTCATTATATATAGACGCGGATGGTACTATTTCGGATTCGGATTCCCAGGTGATTATTAATGATAGTGCGGAAATTACAGGTCTTTTAACTTTGAAAAATGATAGTTCAAGTTCTGCTGCAGCTAATAGAATATTATCAGGTACAGGCGCAGATATAGCCCTCGCTTTAAATGATACTGTTCAATTAATGTATGATGCCACTTCGGCTAAATGGAGAGTTATCGCCAGTTTGCTATAAAAACGTTTATAAAAACAATTTTAACTTAAACTCTAGATTTTTGTAATATACTCCTATGGGTTTTTTAGAAGATTTCCTCCTAAAAACACAAAGAAATTTAGAAAATAACTCTAATAAAGAGTTAAATTCTTTTTTAACTAAAAGAAAATTTAATAAATCTATACATAACGCAGGTTTCTACGATAAAAATATAAATATCTATTGGAAAAAT
>JALONF010000145.1 GCA_025455085.1 Ignavibacteriaceae bacterium | reverse complement strand
CGCGCACTTGATCGAAATGAATCTTTATTCTTTATGTTATTAAAGTACCATCTTATTCCATTTGTTAAATCATCGATTGACTTCGGCCGGGCAAGGTAACCATTTTTCAAGTGGTCAATCATATCTGGTAGGCCGCCAATATTGTAAGCAATAACTGGTGTTCCGCACGATAGAGATTCGAGAACAGTATTTGGCAAATTGTCTTGCAAAGATGGAGCAATAAAAATATTTGCCGAATTATAACAATCTACTATCTGTTCTACACTTTTAAATTGTCCAAAATAATGACACTTGAAGGGAATTTCAGAAAGATTTTTATTGTGTTAAACTTTTTAAACTCTCAATCAGAAACTTGAATCCTTTTCTCTCATCCTTTGTATTCATTGCTCCGAATAATATGTAGAATTTTTCATCCGCTAAACCTAATTTTCTTCGTGTAGTCGACGTATCATATTTTTGATAAATTTCCGTATCAATTGGGTTAGGAATGTTTTCAACTCTTTTCTGACCAAGAATTAAGCTTTTTTCCGTTTCCTGCTTCAACCATTTGCTGCATGTTACAATAGTAAGATTTAATTCTGAGAAAAATATTTTATGGCTAAATATTTTATTCGATGCATCTTTCTCTCCTGAAAATTTTAATGAAGGACAGTTACCACAGGAACTTTCAAACTTTCTGCAGTCCAGACTATAATGACATCCACCTGTAAATGCCCACATATCGTGGAGTGTCCAAACAATTGGTTTACCAAGCTTTCCCAATTTTTTCAAAGTATCCAGAGAAAGAAATCCTCCGTTAATCCAATGAAGATTAATGATGTCTGAAGATTTTACGATCGGATGATCAGCTAAATTCGCCCCAATCAAAGGATTTGAAAATCTTCCTCTTGATTGATTGGTCAGCAATCGGATATATCCCTCATCCAGAATAAAACGAACATTATAGCGTAGTGTTGAGAAGAGATTTGTTGTGGTTGAATAAACTTTTGGATCAGAGCTTAATTTTCTTTGAACGAGCAATGCTGAGTCAATACCATTCTTGACTTGAGCCTCTACTATCCTTTTACATGCAATCGCAGCACCACCAGACAAATCCGAATTACTTAAATGAACTACTTTCATTTAACTCTGTAAGCAAAAATATTCAATTGTAAATCCATTTCAGGATTAAACTTATTAGTTTTATTAAGAAATGGTCGCGACCTGCTTTCGGGCTGCATTATAAAATATCTGAAGCCGGCACTTTCTAATACATCAATTAATTCAGAGAGTCTCTGAGGTTCATTGGTGTAGGAATGAAATTCAACAAAAATATTTTTTACGTTCGATAATCTCTCCCTGCAATCCTTTAAAACTTCAATTTCGGCTCCTTCAATATCCATTTTCAACATATCAACCACTTCTTCTTTTTCCAAATAGTCTTTTAACCTTACTGACTTAATTTTTGTTTTATTTTTCTCGAGATGAATGGAGGAACCATCTGCATTATCCAATCCCAAATCAATTCCATTGTCAGTTGACCAGACAGCTCTTTCTATAACTTCAATATTTTCTAATGAATTATTTTTAATATTTCTTAACAGGTAGTTTGTAATTTTAGGATTGGGTTCAAACGCTAATATTCTTGATTGCGGATATCGGTATTTAAAGTAAGCACAGCTAGTCCCAATATTAGCACCGCAATCAAAAATCACCGGAGTGGTGGAGTTTGTTTCAAACCTGTAGTATTCTTCCACAAAAATTTCTTTGAACTGCCAGATGAAAGATAAAGAATCAGGCACATCAAATTTGAATTGCAGAAAATCAATCTTTGCAGGTTTATATCTTTCAATATTACCATACCGCAGGGATAATCTGAAAAACCTTCTTTCATTAGAGTTTGTTAGAAACTTATGTGCTCCTTCTAACCAATGTTGAAATGTTGGATTCATTAAAAGAACTTCTTTTTAATTGGATCAATCAATGATGGGAAAAATTTCAATTTATAAATTTCATTTTTCATCTGTCTTTTTGAATAACTTTTTAAATCAGAAAAAATATCTGAATTAAATTGCTCTTGTCCCCTGCTAGCCAATACGAATGCAAATGAATGATGCCTTTCTAAACTTGAAAAAAGCCAGCCTAGAAGGTATTCCCTTCGACAGAGATTTGAATTTTCGAAAGTGTTAATAAATGTCATTTCTCCCCAACCTGGAGCTTTTTTCAATGACTCTTTAATTAACTTTCTGGTAAGTGTCCAATTGAATTCAGCATCTAAGAGTTCTTTTGGTAAACGTGCTACTCCTTTTATTTTAATATCTGAAAGCCAGAATCCCGAATCGTTCAGTTCCCTAAGCACTGAATAGAGCTTATCTTCACCAATATACGCATCTATTATTCCTGGTTCGAATTCAGCTACGAGTACCTTTTTCTTTATTCTCTCATCAAGCGATTTAAACAATCTTAAATCTATTCCTTGTGAATCAGATTTGAACCAGTCCACATAATCAAGTTTTGCAATGTCAAGAGCTTTCTGTATATGGATTGCATTCAGTTCTATTTTCTTTTCAACTTCAAACAATTGAGAATGAAGATATGGTTTAAGCTTTATAGTGTCTGGTTCAAGTACACTAGAACAATAAGGAGAACTTGTTAATAAGAAATCAGCTTTATTTACATCCTTATCAAGAGCGATACAATTGTAAACATAAAGCTTATTAAATCTGCTTTGTTCTTTTTCAATAAACTGGAAATCTCTTTCATCTGCATCGAAAGCAAGGCAAATAGAATATTTAGCTATCAGTTTCCATTTGCTGTGGATTTGCTCGCTGGCTCCAACGTCAACAAGAACGGGTGGCTTATCCTTTAGTTCCGGTGTGTTTAGAATTTTTTGAAATATATTTTTCAAAAAAGATCGATAATTAATTTGTCAATTTTTGAATAACCGAGTTTAAAATATTTCTTCTAAAGAACTTTCTAAAATTTAAAAGTATTTCCTGGTTTGGCTGCAAATCATTCATCCCGCTTAATTCTACGTCGTCAATTTCTAATTCCACATCAAACTTGTTTGTTCTGCTTGTGTGTACTCCTGATTTATCAGTTCCAATATTTTTAATTCTTGATTTTACAGGATAAACGCAGTAGGCATAGTTCAAGAAATGAGTATAGGTCCATTTAACAGACCAGGAATCAACTCTACCCGAAATCGAATTTTTCAACATTCGTGTCAGATCATCTCCGCCCTTGTTAAAGGATTCCACTCGTGACTTATTATTTATGAAACTTTGAAAATCCTTTATCTCCCAATCAGCTTTTTCCCATCTGTTTTTCCATGTTCCCCATCCCCAGGATGATGAGCGAGGTGATAAGTAAAGAGGATGTTTATAATTCTCAGGAATTTTTATGGGAAATGTATATCCGGTAACAGAAAAGATTCGTTGATCATCCTTAAAATAATTTAACACTTCGTTCATATATTTCAGGAAGTATGGTGAGCTAATCATATCATCTTCTAATACAATTACTTTTCCAAACGATTGAATAACTTCAATGACTCCAGAAATAACCGAATTGGCAAGTCCGATGTTTTTCTCTCTCTCAATAATTTCAATTCTATCAAAACTTTTTATCGTTCTAATATAATTTCTAACTTCTTCAACATTTTTTGAATCTTTATCGTTTTTAGCACCATCAGAAAAAATAAACAATGAAGACTTACCCGCAAGAGTGTTTCGTAACAAAGACTCAACAGTCCTTTTAGTATGCTCAGGACGGTTGTAAACGAAGAGAACTATTGGTGATAAATTTATCAAACTTGATGTAACATTTGTTAATTTTTCTTTAGACAAATATAACTTATTTGATGTAAACGCAGAGATTGATACAGTATCAGTAAATAAAAACCCTGAACTCCTTTAATAAATAGAAAAATGCAGTGTTAAATAGAATATTTATGAAGTTATTTGAGTAGCATCATTTTCTTCGTTGAAATAAAATTATCCGATGAAAGCGTATAGAAATATATCCCGCTTGGTAAATTACTTCCATCAAACTCGGTTTGGTAGTAACCCGATTCTTTAAAGCCATCGACAATCACTGCAATGCTTTCACCTAAAGTATTATAAACACTCAATTTTATATTGGCATTCCTTGGAAGTGCAAAACCAATTATTGTTTTTGGATTGAACGGATTAGGATAATTCTGCTGCAAAATGTATTCTGACGGAATATTATTAACCGTTACTTCCAACTCTGCGGCCTTAACAGATGAACCATCAAAATCTATTTGAATCAACTCATACAGGTAATTCCCAGGTTTAACATTTTCATCATTAAAGGAGTATTCTCTGGGTTCAGTTGTTGTGCCTGAGCCAGCAACAAAACCAATCTCATTTCCCTCTCTGACAATTTTGAATCCCTGGTTATTCAATTCTGTTGCCGTGGACCAATTAAGAACTACATTATTATTTTCAATTTTATAATTAAATGATTTCAATTCAACAGGAATAATTGCACAAGAAGTAGTTTGACTTGAATTAGGGATTATCGTAGTCAAATTTGGAGTCGCTGCAGAAATATAACTGAAAATACCCATATTCATATTAAGCGCCTGCAAATTCGAAATCGTAAAAACATTTGGATTGTAATCTCCAAATGCACAGTTTGAAAAACCATTTGCATCTGTTTTAACCAGCCATACATCGTCACCGCCTAAAGTATTTGAAGATCGTCTGCCGGTTAATGCAAATCCATTATCTGATCCAACAATTAAATCATAAATATAATCACTTGTATAACCACCATAAGTTCGAAACCATTCGATTGAACCGGTTGTATCAACCTTCATAAGCAACCCATCATAACCTCCGAAACCAAAACTGTTTGTATAACCCGCAACTAAGTACTTGCCATCATTACTCAAAACCACCCCATAACCAACATCACTTCCGATTCCACCGTACGATTTTGCCCATTCAACATTACCACCAGAATTTGTTTTTATCAGATAGACATCTTGAGAACCACCCAAGCCAAATGATCTTGTATCTCCTGTAATTAAAAATCCACCATCGGAAGTTTCAATTACATCCCGAGCCCAATCTTCAATGTATCCGGAATAATACTTCGCCCAGATGATATTACCTAAGGTATCTAGTTTAATTAAGGTAGGACGAATACCGTAGCTTCCTGTAATATCAACCGCACCTGACAAAACGTAATTACCATCGGAGGCAATAATGCACGATGAATTAAAATCTTCGTACAATGTTCCATAGGTTTTGGCCCATTCAACATCCCCATTAGTATTTATTTTAATCGCTTGGGCATCTTTTGCACCTACACCGAAAGAAGCGTTCGAACCTGCAACTACTAAACCACCGCCAGCTGTAATACTCAATTTTCGAAACTCATCAGCTTCAATTCCACCAAAGTTCTTTGCCCATAAAACATTTCCGATCATATCAGTTTTCATAATAAACTGGTCAAGGAATCCAAATCCTCCTTCAATAAAACCGGCGATATAATAACCACCATCAGAGGTTTGTTTAACACCAGTCAATTTGCCATAACCATAAGCATCATATACTTTATTCCATTGAAGAGTACCTGCAGAGTCTAATTTGAGTACAAACATAATTTCACCGCTTGTAAAACTTTCTGTAGAACCGACTATCATATAACCTCCATCGTCGGTTAAATCAATCTGTATACCTCTCTCAGGTTCAATCCCACCAAATGTTTTTTCAAAAATGTTCGTTGTAATCGTACCATAAGAAACCAAATGAGCATTACCAGCAAGATCAAGATGATTATGAAGAACTGAAAGATCTTTGACGTCGTCCGGACCATCGTTATTTATTCCAAGGTCTTCCAACAAATCGAAGCGCCAGTAACCAACCAGACCGCTGTCAATAGTATTATAGTAGGCGGCATCCAGTGGTGCATCCTTCAGAGCTATAATCTGCTGACTATTTTTTTGAGAATTCCAGATCCTGAGTTCATCTATCTGTCCATCAAAAAAATCAGATACTACATATTGTCCACTATGAAGTTTATATCCATGTGCACCAACATAAAAAT
>JALONF010000006.1 GCA_025455085.1 Ignavibacteriaceae bacterium | reverse complement strand
ATTTTGATACAAAATTTCTGCTGCGGACAGATCAAGGTAAAATAAGCGGAACAGCAAAAATGGATCTGAGAGGTGAAGAGATTCTGTACGATTACCAGATTAGGACCGCTAATCTTAATCTGATGCCGATTGCCGGAATCAATACAAACCTAAATTTAAATGGAGGCTTGCAGGGTAAAGGATTTTCTCCCGGAACTCTGGAAACATCAATACAAATTAATGCCGATGCATCAACCATTGAAGGAATATTTTTTAGCGATTTCAGCATAGCTGCCGATGGATCAAATGGAATTATTAACACTGATATTTCTTTCACTTCGCTTGAAACACAAGGCAGATTGAACACAGATTTTAATTTTACTGACACAACAACTACAAAATATAATTTCGATATTGCTCTTAATGGTTTTAATATTAATGACTTTATAAAAGAAAGCGGAATCAATTCAGAACTAAATATTACTTTCAAGGGAGATGGAGAGAACTTCGACCTGGATAAATTAAACCTGTTTGCTGTTCTTGAAATTGATAGTTCGCAGCTGGATGATATTCAAATAGACAGCACTACTTTAATTGCAGATATTAGAAGCGGTGATGAAAATCGCGTTATCAACATTATTTCTGATCTTGCAGATCTTACAATAACAGGCGAATTTACTTTGCTGGAAGTAGTCGATGTAATTGCTGATGAAGCAAGTTTGCTTTCCTCATCCATACAAAAGAAGATTGAGCAGATACAACCTCCGGATTTTACTAAGTTGGGGCTGCAAACAAACACAACTATTTTAACAGAGAACACTTCAGCATTACCAGCGAACAGGAATTTAAACATACAGTACCTGCTTGAACTCAAGTCTTTTGAATTGCTTTCACTTTTCTTGGGTAACGCTGACATAGAAGTTGATGGAGAAATCGCAGGTAAATTATTTGCTGCCGGTGACACAACAATTTTAACTATGGATACTGAAATTAATCAGATGAAATTCTGGGATGGCCTCGAACTTTATTATCTATCCGATTTTGAGTTTGTCATGAATGTTAATAACAGGTCTGCAGTAGATTCATTTGAAGGATTTATGGCTGATATGAACATTGTTGCCAGCAGAATCTTCATCGGTAGTGAAATAAGTGATCTGAATTTTAATTTGAACTTTGATGGAAGCGATGCACAAATTGATTTAAGTGCTATTTATGATGTTGACACAAGATTGGATTTGGCCGGTTCACTATTTATTAATGATGGTTATGTTGATGTGCTATTTGACAGGCTAATATTTAATTATCATGAGTTTGACCTTTATAACTCCGGGAATATCAAATTCAGTTACTCAAATGATAATTTCATTTTTGATTCGTTCACTTTAGTCCATAACGGAGGAAAGCTTGATCTTGATGGCCAGTTATCTTTTACAGGTAATGAGAACATAAACCTAAAATTGAGTGAATTTAACCTGAAAGATTTAAGTACTAACCTGATAGGTCTCCCACCAGAAAGATCATTTGATGGTGATTTGAATCTTGATTTTATGTTGACTGGCACTGCAGAAAATCCTTTAATGAACCTAAGTTATGCTATCGATTCAATCCAGGTTCAAAACTACCACCTTGGCTCAATTGAAAGCACGATTAATTATTCGGAGAAATTGCTAAACATCGATTTCGGCATTCTTGAACTTAAAAATTCCCAACCAAGAAAAAGTCTGGGAATTGAAGGCACTATTCCGGTTGATCTTTCATTTTTCGCTAAGGATAGATATGCAACCGGTGAGGTAGTTGATGTAACATTTTTTGCTGATAATTTCGATCTCCGTTTTGCCGGTGGTCTTTTGCCCGGTATAAAAAATCTTAAAGGTGAACTAAACGGAAAAGTTAACATTTATGGTCCCTACGGTGAAATTGAAAATGGCGGAGAGCTTTCAGTCGTAAATTCATCTTTTATTCTGGAAGCTGCTAATCTAACCTACCTTCTTGATGCTAAACTAAATTTCGAAAAAAATAAAATATCGCTGTCAAGATTGGGCTTGAGTAATGAACCAAATATAAATGATGGCGGAACGATGATAGTTACCGGAGAGTTCTTGCATCAGAATTTTTTAATTGACCGATTCAGCTTGCGTGCTTCAGGAGAGCTTAAATTGTTTGATGAACGTTCCAGAGCTGTTAGCCCATCTCTTTATGGTAATATTGCAGTTAAGACAAGAAACGATATAATTTTTAACTTCTCAGAAAACCGGAGTTATCTCAATGTTGACCTGATATTGAAGAACGGTGCCAGTATCACATACTCACCGACTCAATCAGCATTCTCGAATGAGGATGACAAATTTACATACGCATTCATATCGGGAATCAATGAGGATTTGAAGAAGAGGGAAATTGATAGCTTAATCCAGTTTGCAGAAATCAAGAAAGAAGAAATGAAACCGGAAACAAAAGTTCCTTTTGATTTTGATTTCAAGATTGAAGTTGAAAAGGAAGCGAAAGTAGTGTTCGTGTTATCAAGGGAATTCAAGCAAAATCTTACAGCATATCTCGGTGGGAAGCTCGAGTACTCGGAAATAAACGAAGTGCCGGTTGCACGCGGTGAGCTAACTTTAATGGATGGTTCAAAGTTGGATTTTATTAAAACTTTTCAAGCTGATGGCAATATAAAATTCCTTGATGAAATAGATAATCCTTATGTAAACGTTACAGCTACTTATGAAAGTTTTTACTCTCCTGATACTTTAAGGACAGGTACTAATGAGTGGGACGTTCGAATCATTATAAAATTGGAAGGTCCGGCGAAAAATATTACAGCTAGTTTTCTGCAGGATGAAAAAAACATCGAAGTTTATAAGAGCAGAAGAAACGCCAATCAATTTGAGCTTGATGCAACTAAAACAGCTTCCGATGCTATGTTCTTCATAATAGTAAACAAATTTCCTGAAGATGCATCACTTCAGGAGTCAAACTTTGCTGCTTCTACTGCGGCTTCGCTGGCGGGTTCAATCGTCGGCAATGTATTAAATGAAAAACTTGGCGATGTTGTGAGAAGTGTTAATGTTCAGCAGGTGGGCACGGAAACAACATTTAGCCTGATTGGAAAAGTTGCAGATTTCCGATATGAAATTGGCGGCACTTCACAGGTATTTCAGGATCTCAGCAGGGCAAACGTAAAGATTGAGCATCCGTTATATTTCCCTAATTTAATCATTCGATTTTATAGAAGAGAGCCTCCATACCAGTCATCAACCTACAGCGAAATGATAAACGAACTCGGATTAAAATATAGTTTTGTATTCTAATGAAAAATCAAATTAAATCTTTCTTTAAAGAAAATCCCGGTAGCTCATTTAAATCCAAAGAAGTTGCCAAACGGCTGAAGATAAAAGATGATCAGAGTTACCTTCTGCTTAAAAGCAATTTGCACGAGTTAGTGTCAGAACAATTTCTTACAAGGACTGGTAAAAGATATAAGCTTTATACGATGCCCGAATCCAACATTTTAATTGGTCATTTCAATTTGAATGATGGCGGATATGGATTTGTTACTCCCAAAAATTCCAAGACAGGAGATATTTTCATAGCCGCCCGGAATATCAATAGTGCTTTTCATGGGGACAAAGTTGAAGTTGTTCTTTTTGCTAAACAGAAAGGCAAAAACCTCGAGGGACAAATAACAAAAGTGATTGAGCGAAAAAGAAAAGAAATCGTAGGGCAATTAAAAAAGTCAAAGTCATTTTATTTTGTTACACCGGATGATCCGAAAATTCATAGGGATATTTATGTTGATGCGAAAAGTTTGAAGGAATCTAAAGCAGGCGACAAAGTTGCGGTTGGAAATATATCCTGGGAAGACAGGATGCAGAATCCTGTTGGAGAGATAGTTGAGGTGATAGGTAAAGAAGGTACTCTACACGCAGAAGTAACATCGATTGCTCGTGAATTTGGTATCCCATTTTTATTTAATGGAAAAACCCATCTGGAAGCTGAGAAAATAAATTTCGAAATAGATGAAGCTGAAATTGGAAAACGAATAGACTTCAGAAGTAAAAATGTTTTTACAATCGATCCTGTTGATGCCAAAGATTTTGATGATGCCCTATCAATTGAAAAATTAGAAAATGGAAATTACAAAGTTGGAGTTCATATCGCTGATGTCAGCCATTATGTTAAGGCAGGAACTTCAATTGATAAAGAAGCATCAGGAAGAGGGAACAGTGTTTACCTGGTTGGGAAGGCTATTCCTATGCTGCCTGAAAAACTTTCAAACAATATCTGCTCTCTTGTTCCTAATGAAGACAGACTGACTTTCTCAGTGATCTTTGAAATGACAGATAAAGGAAATTTATTGAATCATCATATCGCTAAGACAATTATAAATAGCAAGCGAAGATTTACTTATGAAGAAGCACAAAAAATTATCGAATCCGGTGAAGGTGATTTTGCTAATGAAGTCCGTTTACTGAATGAACTGGCTAGCCAATTAAGAATTACAAGAATGAAAACTGGCAGCTTTGAATTTTTCTCACCTGAAGTTGAGTTTCAGCTTGATGAAAGCGGATATCCATCAAATATTCTTAAGAAGGAAATTAAAGAAAGCAATATGCTCGTGGAAGAGTTTATGCTGCTTGCTAATAAAACTATTGCTGAAAGAATTTTTTCCCGGGCAAATGTTCCGTTCGTTTACAGAGTCCACGACTACCCGGATGAGGAAAAGATTACAGAGTTTACCCGGTTTGTAAAATCACTTGGCTATTCATTTAATCCAAAAGGTGGAAAGGCTGCAACTCAGTTTAATCAACTCATGCAGCGGGTGAAAGGTACAGAAGAAGAAGGTGTAATTAGTGAGCTGGCTGTTCGTTCAATGGCAAAAGCAATTTATTCAACTAAGAACATTGGACACTATGGATTGGGCTTTAAAAACTACACTCACTTTACCTCACCTATCAGACGATATGCTGATTTATTAGTTCATAGAGTATTGGATAAAACTTTGATCTCAAAATCCGGAAAAAATTATTCTCTTGACCAATTAACCAAAATTTGCGAACATATTTCGGCAACAGAAAGAACAGCTATGGAAGCTGAACGTCGTTCCGTTAAGTTGAAAAAAATTCAATTTTTGCAAAACAGATTAGGCGAAGAATTTCACGCTGTTATTTCGGGGGTTGTAAATTATGGCATTTTCGTTGAATTAACCGATATTTTAGCGGAAGGTCTGATTCGTGCCAGAGATTTAGAGGGAGATTTTTATGTTTTGGATGAGAAAAAATATTCATTAATTGGCAAGAGAACAAAAAAACAATTTCGGCTGGGAGATAAAATTTCTGTAAAACTTGTTCGGGTAGATTTAGATAATCTCGAATTAGATTTTATAACCAGCGATAGCAAAATATAAAAATGATAAAACCGATTATTAAAATACTTGCTCTGATCTTTATTGTGCAGATAAGTCTGTTTGCACAGTTCGGGAAGAATAAGGTTCAGTATAAATATTTTGACTGGTATTATATCCAGACAAAACATTTCGATATTTATTTTAATAATAATGGTGAAACCCTTGCTGAGTTCACAGCACACGCATCAGAAGATGCTTTAGTTAAGATTCAGGAAAGTTTTAAGTATTCAATTAATAACAGGATAACTATCATCGTTTATAATTCACAGAATGATTTCCAGGAGACGAATGTTACTGATTATTATTTAAGTGAAGGTATTGAGGGCTTTACGGAATTGTTTAAGAACAGAGTTGTGGTTCAGTACCACGGTTCATACAAACAATATCGTCATCTTATACATCACGAGCTGGTCCACGCGGTGATGAATGATATGTTTTACGGTGGTTCTTTGCAAAACATTATTGCAAATAACATCAACATAGATATACCGATTTGGTTTAGTGAAGGTATGGCTGAGTATCAGGCACTTGGCTGGGATGAAGATACAGATATGTTTATACGTGATGCTGCTATAAACGAATATCTTCCGGATGTGCAAAGGCTGTCAGGTTATTTTGCTTACAGGGGCGGTCAGGCAGTATTTTATTATATAGCCAGAAGATACGGCAAAGAAAAAATAAGCGAACTAATTAATGCTTTAAGAAGTCTTGGCAGTGTGGATGCCGCTTTCAAGCAGACAATTGGATTGAATCTTAAAGAGTTCAATGAAAGATGGAAGAAAGATATCAAGCGTGTTTATTGGCCCGACGTTGCAATAACACAAGACCCCGATGAATTTGCAAAACGTTTAACAGATCCAGATGGAGATGAAGGATTCTATAATACCAGTCCGGCAATTTCTCCGCAGGGTGATAAAATTGCTTTCATTACAAACCGGGATTTCTTTTTCAGCCTTTATATAATGGATGCGAATACAGGCGAGATCATCACAAGATTGGCTGAAGGAAACAGATCTCCAAATTTTGAGGAGCTGAATATTTTAACACCAGGATTAACATGGTCTCCGGATGGTTCAAAGATTGCGATAGCTGCATTAAGTCATGGTTATGATGTTATCTACATTTTTGATGTTGAGGAAGAGGATTACATCACACTGCCAGTTAAAATGGATGGAGTTCAGGATGTTAACTGGTCCTGGGATGGAATGTCCCTTGTGTTTATAGGACAAAATGCAAAACAAACTGACATCTACACCTACAATTTTGAAACGAAGGAAGTTAAAAATTTAACTGACGATATCTTTACCGATAAAGATCCAAACTGGTCTTATGATGGCAAAGCAATCTTTTTTTCTTCGGATAGGAATAGTTATAAAAATATTGAAGATGCTCCAAACGGATTTAAGATATACAAACATGATGTATCGCAAACTGAAATTTACTCTCTCGATGTTGAGACCGGTCTTGTAAAAAGAATAACTGACATGCCCAGCAGCAATGAAACAAATCCCATTGTCAGTTCTGATGGAACGCAAATTTTATTTATTTCCGATCTTAATGGTATTAATAACATTTACAGAAAAAAAATAGTATTCTCTTCAAATGATACTTTTGTTAGTGACATTAAAGATATAAAACCTGAGCCGGTAACAAATTCCCAATCAGGCTTGTACCAGTTGTCCGCTTCAAAAGATGGCAAGAAGCTTGCATTCTCATCGTTATATAAATCTTCGTTTAATATTTTTCTCCTGAACAATCCTTTCTATTCAGAGCTTGATGTGAAGGAACTGCCGACAACAAAATACAGAGAGGGTAAACTTGATCTTGATGCTCCTCCTCTTAGTTTAGGTGAAAAAGAAAATGAAGCCGCGGGTGATTCTTCTGATTTTAATCCTTCAATGTTTTTTAGCGGTAGCTTTGTTGACTCAACTAAAAAATATGGAGACTCGGTCACAGTTGATTTTGGTAACTATGTCTTTGGTACTGAACAGGTAGCTACTACAAAAAAAGAGGACGAGGTTGATACATTAAGCTCTATTGAAAACCTTGATGGCGAAGGTAACTTTAAAGTAAATCAGTACAGGATTAACTTCGCTCCTGATCTTATCTATGCAAATGCTGCATACAGTACGTTGTATGGATTAATTGGATCAACAGTTATTTCTTTTAGTGATGTGCTTGGAAACCATCGTTTAATTGGCGTAACAGGACTTCAAATTGACTTAAAGAACAGTGATTATGGTCTCGCTTACTACTATCTGGCAAAAAGAATTAATTGGGGTATAGAAGGATTTCATACAGCAAGATTCGTTCGTCTTCTTAGATATGATCCAAGAGGATTTTTAACTTCCAATCTATTCCGATACAGAAATTTTGGAGTTTCAGGTTCAGCAAGTTTTCCACTCAACAGATTTTACAGATTTGATTTTGGAGCTAGTGTCCTGAATGTTACTGGTGAAAATCTCGATAATATTACGGAGCCATCTGAAAATATAACCTTCACAGTTCCCCAGGTGAGTCTTGTTTACGATAATGTTTTGTGGGGATATACGGCTCCTATTCAAGGCACCAGGTACCGTTTTGATGTTTTCGGTAACCTCGGTGTGACAGACCCGAACAAGAGCTTTTATTCTATTATTGGTGATATGAGAACTTATCTTAGATTTTTCTATGATCATTCGCTTGCATTAAGATTATCAGGTGGTTATTCTGGTGGTGAAAATCCACAGAGATTTTTCATTGGCGGTACAGAAAACTGGATTAACAGAACTTTTGCTACCACTGAAATACCAATTGAATCCGCCTCAGACTTTGCTTTTCTAACAGCGGTACTTCCATTGCGCGGTTATAATTATTCTGAACGAATTGGAACGAGATATCTTCTGGCTAATATGGAGTTGAGATTCCCACTTATACGTTACTTACTTACAGGAGGGTTACCACTTTTATTCAGCAACATTATAGGTGTTGCGTTCGTTGATGCCGGTGCTACATGGTATGACAACAGCAAGATAAGTTTGTTTACAAGGAATTCACAAGGAAATGTTATTACTGATGATCTGCTTGTGGGAACCGGTGTTGGTGCAAGAGTTTACTTCCTTTACTTCCTTCTGCGTTTCGATGTTGCCTGGGCTTATAACATAGAAGGTTTTTCAAGTCCTAAATTTTATTTTTCGCTCGGTGCAGATTTTTAGTGATAGAAGCTTAAATACTATTTAACGATTTCTTAAAATTATCTCTCTCCAATAAAACTAACTCTTATTTCTTATCATCCTTTGTAGTCGTCTTTTCAGTACTTGCTGGCTTGCTATCAGTTTTATTGCTCTTCTTGCTTTGCTGTGATTTACCTTTGTAATCCGTTTGATAAAAACCGCTTCCTTTGAAGATTGGTCCGGAGCCAGTTCCAATAATTCTCTTTAAGCTTCCTTTACATTTGGGGCATTCAGTTAATGGGGCAGCGCTCATAGATTGGAAATATTCAAAAGTATGATTGCAATTCGAGCATTTATAATCGTACGTAGGCATAATTTAACCTTACTTATTCTAAAAGTGATTTATTCAGTTAAGCGAATTTAATTTATTTTCTCTAAATTTGATTAGCATTCTTAAAAGTGGATTCAAATCAAAATGAATAATACTGAAATCTCTTATCTAAACGGTAAAAAACTTTATTCCTATCTCCTATTATTTTTAATTGCACTTAGCTTAAATGGCTGTCTGAACTATTATCAGGAGGTAACACTTTACCCTGATGGTTCAGGTAAGATGCGAATTGATTACTGGATGAAATTTGTAAATGAAGAGAGTGAAAAAGTAGTTGATAATTTAGGTATCTTTAATCCAGATTCAATCAAATCAGGATTTCAATCAGTATACAGCAAAGTTGAAAATGTAAATGTTTATAGAGATACAACCGACCGCACGACACATGCAATCATCGATTTATCATTCACTCATATTGATTCATTGAATAAGACAAAAGTTTTTTCTGAGTATAAATTTTCATTCGTTGAGAAGACAGGTGGACAGATAGTATTTAGTCAGATTATTCCTCCAATAGCCACAGGTTTTGGCATTGACGCCAGCACATTTACTGTTACATACAAGTATACAATTCCCGGTGATGTTTTAAGTCATAATGCTCACCAAATCTCCGGTAAATCACTTACCTGGAGCTATAACCTTTCTGAAATAGGTGGTGGTAAAACCATCTCAGTTACTTTTCAGCCTTATAAGCTCAAGGAAACCCCGTTATGGATCTATGTTTTATCAGGAGCTGTTTTGCTGCTGGTAATATTCTTTTTACTAAAAAAAAGAAAAAGCTGAGCCAATAACCTTAAGAAATTTACAATTAAAGACTCAGAGGTTTGTTGACTTAACTAGGGGCTTTACATATATTTGTCCTCTATTTTTTTAAAGAAAATCAAAGTTTTTATGGCAACGAACGATTATATGATTTTTTCAGGTGGTTCAAATATTCCACTTGCAAAAAAAATCGCCTCCAGGATTGGGAAACCTCTTGGAGAGATTGAATTAAAAAGATTTAGTGATGGTGAGATTTGGGTTAAGTATGGGGAAAATATACGTGGGTTGGATGTTTTCATAATTCAATCAACTAATCCTCCGGCGGAAAATTGGATGGAACTGCTGATAATGATTGATGCTGCAAAGCGTGCTTCAGCTAAAACAATTACTGCGGTTTTGCCATATTTTGGTTATGCACGGCAGGATAGAAAAGATCAGCCAAGAGTTGCCATAACAGCAAAACTTATGGCTAATTTGCTGACAGGTGCGGGAGCGAGCAGAATTGTAACTATGGATTTACATGCCGCACAGATTCAGGGATACTTTGATATTCCTTTTGATCACCTTTACGGGTCCTCGGTATTCAGAGACAAGATTGATATGCATAAAAAGAATCTTGTTGTAGTTTCACCTGATGTTGGAGGTATAAAGATTGCCAGGGCTTATGCAAAGATGCTTGATTGCGGTCTGGTTGTAATTGATAAACGAAGACCAAAACAAAATCTTGCAGAAGTCATGAATATAATCGGTGATGTTGAAGGAAAAGATATTTTGATTGTTGATGATCTTATTGACACTGCAGGAACATTTGTAGGAGCAATTGAAGCGCTAAAAGAAAAAGGGGCGCAAGAAATTTATGGTGCAATTACGCATCCGGTTCTATCCGGTAAAGCATTGGAAAGAATAAGTAATTCGAAAGTAACAAAGTTATATGTTACTGATACAATAAACATTGAAGGAATAGATAAGGAAAGTAAAATTCAGGTAATAACTTCCGCAGAATTATTTGCAGAAGCAATTCGAAGAGCATTTAATAACGAATCTATTAGTTCATTATTTCATATTGATAAAGGTTAACAGGAGTTCTAGCCAAAATGGAAACAACAAAGTTAAAAGCGTCAGAAAGAAAAGATTTTACTAAATCTGAGACAAGAAGAATCAGAAACGAGGGGACAATACCCGGAGTTTTTTATTCAAAAAATAACAAGCCTATTCATATTAGTGTTGCCGATAAAGCAATTAATCCGCTTGTATTCACTGCTAAAACTCATCTGATTTCACTTGAGTTAGAAGGACATGATGAGTATGAATGTATTATTAAGGATGTTCAATTTCATCCTGTTACTGACAAGGTTATACATTTTGATCTTCTTGGGTTGACAAAGGGCGAAAAGATTAAGCTTGAAATACCCGTGCAGTTAGTAGGTTCGCCAATTGGAGTAAAAGAAGGTGGTGTTATTCAGCACGTTATGCATAAGATTGAGATTGAGTGTTTGCCCCGAAATATTCCCGAGCATATTACAATAGATATATCAGGTTTAAAATTGAATGATTCAGTTCATATCAGTGATTTAAAGTATGACGATATTGAATTTACAGATCCTCAGGATTCGCTGATAGTACAGGTTACGCATGCTAAGATTAAAGAGGAAGCTGCCCCAGTTGCTGAAGCTGTTGCTGAAGAGACTGCTGAACCTGAAGTAATAGTAAAAGGTAAGAAAGAAGAGAAAGAAGAAGAATAACAAATTCCTGTTTGCGTTGCGGGTTATATTTGGAATAGGAAATCCCGGCATTCGGTATGAACATACCAGGCATAATGCCGGATTTTTATTTATAGATTATTTTGCAAGGAAAAAAGCAGTAAGCTTCAAAGAAACAACTGGCGAATATTTTGAAGCTCAGAGTAATATTGGCGACCACGATTTTGTTCTTATTAAACCAGTCACTTATGTTAACAATAGCGGTATAGCAGCCAGACAGGTTATTGACAAATACAATTCTGCAGTTGAAGATTTTCTTGTTGTATGTGATGATACGAATTTAAAGAATTATATTTTACGGGTGCGCCTATCAGGAGGCGATGGAGGGCATAACGGATTAAGCTCTATTATCTATCATCTGATGACTGATCAGTTTCCAAGAATCAGAATTGGCATAGGTATTAATCCTCCAGAGAGAGCTTTATCGGACTACGTGCTTTCCCAATTTTCAAAGGAAGAATTCGAAGAATATCAAAACACTTTTAGTAAGGGTATTCAACTTGTTGAAGAATTTATAATTGGTGGAAGCAAGAAGATGCTTGAGGCAAATAGTTTATTAATGAAATCTGAAAATCAAAATAATTCGAACCAAAATATTTAATAACCACGGGAGAAAATTATGCCATCATTCTTTTATATCATTCCTTTCTTCGGAGTTATAGCACTTCTATTTACTTTTTTTAAATCTTCCTGGATAAATAAAAAAGACCCCGGTACTGATAGAATGAAAAAAATCGCCGGTCATATCTCTGAAGGGGCGATGGCTTTTCTAAAATCTGAATATAAAATCCTTTCCATCTTTGTTGTTTGTGTTGCCATTCTGCTTGCGATTTCTGCAGACCCTGTTGATTCCTCACCTCTCGTTGCAGTTTCATTTATCGTGGGTGCTTTGTGTTCAGCTCTTGCTGGTTATATCGGAATGAGAGTTGCAACAAAAGCAAATGTTAGAACTACAAATGCTGCAAGAACCAGTCTTGGTAAAGCCCTTGAGGTTGCTTTTGCTGGTGGATCTGTTATGGGTATGGCAGTAGTTGGACTGGGTGTGCTTGGTTTGGGAACTCTTTTTATCGTTTATTCTGATTTATTCGGTGTGAGTAATATCCACGATCTTAATAGAGTAGTTACTGTAATAACCGGATTTTCTTTTGGTGCCTCCTCTATCGCACTCTTTGCTCGTGTAGGCGGTGGTATTTATACAAAAGCTGCTGATGTTGGTGCTGATCTAGTTGGTAAAGTTGAAGCTGGAATTCCAGAAGATCATCCTTTAAATCCTGCTACAATAGCCGATAACGTTGGCGATAACGTTGGTGACGTTGCCGGAATGGGTGCAGATTTATTTGAATCTTATGTTGGGTCAATAATCGGAACGATGGTTCTCGGTGCAGCATTCTTCGGTTTACCCGAATTTGCTGAGAACTACAATGGGCTTGGCGCGATTCTTCTTCCTCTTGCCATAGCGGGAATCGGAATTGTCATGTCCATATTAGGAACATTGTTTGTCAGAGTTAAAGAGGGCGGCGATCCACAAAAAGCTCTGAACCTTGGTGAATTTGGCTCATCATTTTTAATGATCATTGCTTTATATTTTATAATTGACTGGATATTACCTGCTCAGTGGACTTATGACGATCCGCTATATGGAATTTCATACCAAATAACTTCACTCGGTATTTTCTTTGCTACAGGTATTGGTTTGGTCGCCGGTGTTCTAATCGGAGTGATTACTGAATTCTTTACTGGTTTTGGTAAACCTCCTGTCAAATCAATTGCGAGACAATCTTTAACCGGAACCGCAACAAATATTATTGCTGGTCTCAGTAATGGTATGTTCTCCACAGCTATTCCTGTAATAATAATTGCAATTTCTATAATTGCTGCATTTCATTTTGGCGGATTGTACGGAATTGCAATTGCTGCTGTTGGTATGCTCTCAAATACAGGTATCCAGTTAGCAGTTGATGCATACGGTCCAGTTTCAGATAACGCTGGTGGTATTGCGGAAATGTCAAAGCTTCCAAAAGAAGTAAGAGAAAGAACAGATAAGTTGGACGCAGTTGGAAATACAACCGCTGCAATTGGAAAAGGATTTGCTATTGGTTCTGCAGCATTAACTGCATTGGCTCTGTTTGGTGCTTTCATGACAGCCGCAAACATCAAATCAATTGATATTTCCAAGGCAGGAGTCATGGCTGGCTTATTTGTTGGCGGAATGCTTCCTTTCTTATTCTCAGCATTAGCAATGAGTGCAGTTGGAAAAGCTGCAATGGCCATGATTGAAGAAGTTCGAAGACAATTCAAAAACATCCCTGCGCTTACGAAAGCACTTGCAATTATGAAAAAGTATCATGGTGAAGAACAGTCTGAATGGTCTCAGGAAGATGTCAAAACATTTGAAGAAGCTGATGGGGCTGCGGAATATGGAAAATGTGTAGAAATTTCAACTAATGCTGCAATCAAAAAAATGGTTATTCCAGGATTACTTGCAGTGTTGACTCCAGTTGGAGTTGGTTTTCTAGGAGGCGCTGAAATGCTCGGCGGTCTTTTAGCTGGAGTGACTGTTACAGGTGTTTTAATGGCTATTTTTCAGGCCAATGCAGGCGGTGCCTGGGATAATGCTAAAAAAATGTTTGAAAGCGGCTTTGAAGTTGGTGGTGAGAAGTATCTCAAGGGATCAGATCCTCATAAAGCTGCTGTGGTCGGTGATACTGTTGGTGATCCATTTAAGGACACTTCTGGTCCTTCTTTGAATATATTAATCAAATTAATGGCCGTGATTGCACTTGTTATTGCCCCATTAATTAAATAGATTTGTCGCCCAAAAGATTATTTTTTAACAACCCTGCTTCCTGCAATTTTATTGCAAGAGGCCTTAAGTCCATAGGGAGGTAGTTTTATAAATGAGTAAGCGTGTATACGAAAGTGCCATTCTAATAAATGCTGCACTTGATGATGAAGCCATAAAAAATCTCATCGGAAGAGTTAAAGACAATATTATTACCAACGGCGGTGAGATATTAGAAGTCGAAGATTGGGGAAGAAAAAGACTTGCCTATCAAGTAAAGAAAAGCAAGATCGGTTATTATGCAATCTTCAGATTTAATTCCCTGCCAGATCTCATTCCAAAACTTGAAAGATATTATCAGTTAGATGAAACGATATTAAGATATCTAACAATTACCCTCTCAAAAGAAGCACTCGAGCAAATTGAACTTGATAAATCTCTGTTACCTCAATTAGTTGAAGAAGTGGAACAAATACCAGTAGTTCCTCCGGAAGAAACTGATGAGGATGTTGAAGAGACACCTGTAATTGACGTATAAACATAAACAATGATATGATGGAGGATTAAACCATGGCCGAACTGAAAATGCCGGAAATTAATTACGTGATAGTTGCTGGCAATTTAACAAAAGACCCAATCTTCAGAGAAACAACAAACAAAACCCCGGTTGTAAATTTCTCTTTAGCTTCAAATAGAAGATTCAAAGACAGCACTAATTCCTGGCAGGAGGATGTTTGCTACGTTGGCATTGTTGCATGGAATAAGCTCGCAGAAAGCTGTAAAGAAAGACTCAAAAAGGGTTCCGCTGTTTTAGTTGATGGCGAATTGCAAAGCAGGACGTGGAAAACAGATGATGGGCATAACCGCAGTATAGTTGAAATCAAAGCAAGAAGAATCCAGTTCCTTAATAAGAGAGGAAAATTTGTTGATGCTGATGCTATTAGCGATGAAGAAGATAATTCTGTAGTTATAGAGGAAAACGATGCTGATTACACAGAGGATTCTTTTGACAAATTTTTATCAAATGAAGAATCAGATTTAATGAAGGATAAATAATTATGATGACGCAAAAAAAAGAAATCAAAACAAAAAGAATCTGCCGCTTTACACAGGCAAAAATCAAATATATTGATTATAAAAATGTTAAGCTGCTGCAAAAGTTTGTTTCCGAGCAGGGAAGAATAATTCCAAAAAGGATTACCGGTACCAGTTCCAAATATCAAAGACAGCTCGCGATTGCAGTAAAGAGAGCACGGCATATGGCTCTGCTGCCATACGTCTCTGAAAGCATTAGATAGTAAAAGGAGTTATATCATGAAAGTAATATTAAGACAGAATTATGAACCGCTTGGACAGGTAGGCGAGGTTGTTGATGTTAAAGATGGCTATGCTCATAATTTCCTCCTGCCGAGAAAGATTGCCTACATTGCTCTTGATGGAAATTTAAGAGCCCTTGAAGATGAGAAAAAAGCAGTAATCAAGAAAGCCAAGCACGAATTACAGGCAGCTGAAAATTTAGCAACTGAATTAGAAAAAGTCTCGATTACCATCCCTGTTCAGGTTGGAGAGGAAGATAAGATTTTTGGTACTGTTACTTCCCAGATGATCGCTGATAACCTTAAAGAAAAAGGTTACGAAATTGATAAAAGAAAAATTGAAATTGAAGAGTCTATAAAGACACTTGGCATTTACAGTGTAAACATAAAAGTTCATCCCAGTGTTGGTGCTAAGGTTAAAGTTTGGGTTGTAAGAGAGTAGACAATCAAGAGCATGAACTAAAAAAGGGAAGCAGTTTGCTTCCCTTTTGATTTTAAATACTTCTTTAAATTCAATTAACTTTAATTTTCTTTTCCCTGATCATTTTGGCAATATCGGCAGTTCCGTTTTTGCTTATGGTCTTCAAAGACTTTGCTGATAATTTAATTGTAACCTCGCGGTTTAATTCCTGAACCCAGATTCTCTTCTTTTGCAGATTGGGTAAAAATCTTCTTTTAGTCTTATTATGAGCATGGGAAATACTGCTTCCGTATCGTGGCCCTGTTCCTGAGACCTGACATTTTCTAGCCATTATAAACTCCTTTGATATCAATAACTGTTAAATTTTGAGCGCTAAATATAAAGATTTTTTACTTAAACAAAATGATATTTTCCTATGTTTTTATCCTATTTATCGCACTTTAAAATATTAATTTTGGGTTGAAAAATTCAATCAAAATTCTATCTTAGCAGTGGTATTTTACTTCTAGTCAACAATAATTAGCCTCGGGAGCATTTAAAGGAGCCCAATGGATTATTATGAATTACATCCTGTCAATCCGGAACTCAGGTTTATAAATAAAGCTATTAATATTCTTAAAGATGGTGGTGTGATTATTTATCCCACCGACACAGTATATGGAATCGGATGCGATATTTTCAATAAGCAGGCACTGGACAGAGTTAAAGAAATTAAAAGTAATCCTGATATAAAATTATTAAGTTTTATTTGCCCTGATTTGAAAGATATTGCCAGGTATGCGAAGGTATCTGATTATGCATATAAAACAATGAAGCGCTTATTACCGGGTCCATATACCTTTATTCTGCCTGCGGCAAAGAATGTTCCCAAGAAATTATGGAGTAAAAGAAAAACTGTCGGGATTAGAATTCCCGATCATCCTGTTGCGTTGAAAATTGTTGAAGGATTAGGTAATCCGATAGTAAGTACCAGTACAACAACACGCAAAGGTGAATTAATTATTGATCCGCAGGAGATAAAAGCAGTATTTAATTCTCAGGTTGATTTGATGCTTGCATCTGGAAATCTGAGCGGAAAACCATCCAGCGTAATTGATTTGAGCGGAGAAGAGCCTGTGGTTGTACGTGAAGGTGCTGGTGATATTACAACTTTTGCTTAATTATTTTTCTTTTCTAATTAATTGTGTTGAAGACGCTTGTGCCAGCGGTGTTAGAATAACCTGGTTGATATTTACGTTCTGCGGTCTTGTAGCACAGAATAAAACTGCTTCTGCAACATCCTCTGGACTAAGAGGTTTTATTCCAGTATAAACTTTCTTTGCTCTTTCCTTATCTCCTCTGAATCTTACGATGCTGAATTCTGTTTCAACCATTCCCGGATCGACGCTTGAAACTTTTATTCCTTTATCCAGCACATCATAACGAGTAGACTGACTAAGCGCTTTAACTGCAAATTTGGTCGCAGCATATACATTTCCGGCAGGATAAACATCGTGTCCTGCTGTTGAACCAATGTTGATTATGTGTCCTTTTTTTTTCTTTATCATTAACGGAACAACATGACGAGTAACATATGCAAGTCCCTTAATATTCGTATCAATCATTTCATCCCAGTCTTCCTTTTTTCCTTCGTGAATTTTATCCAGTCCGCGTGAGAGTCCAGCATTGTTAATGAGGATATCAATCTTTTTCCAATTACTTTCTAATGAGTTAATCGCTTTTTCTACCTGTTCATAGTCCCGCACATCAAGTCCGATACACTTTATTTTTATTGCATACTGCTTTTCCACTTTTTTGGCAAGTGCCTTTACTCGTTCTATTCTTCTCGCAGCCAAAATTAAATTTGATTTTTCTCTTGCAAAAACTTCAGCACAGGCTTTCCCAATACCCGATGAAGCACCGGTTATCAATGTTATTTTCCCTTTTAATAAGCTCATTTAATTTCTCGAAAAGTGAAAGATTATTAAAGCAAAGTTAAAAATATTTGATATGATAATTAATTATCTGCAAACCATCGGAGTAAAGAATTAATTAAAAACTCCATCAATTTTTTCACCGCAGGATTTGCAACATCCATTAACTATTTTATTCGATATTACAGAGTGCCAATCTCGTTTAATCAATTTCTCTTTGCAATTCGGGCAGTATGTAGTTTGGCCTTCTGTGTTATGGACATTCCCGACATAACAATATTTGATTCCCATATCCATTGCAATCTTTCTTGCACGTGTGAGAGTTTCTTCCGGCGTTCTTTCTTTATCTCTCATTTTGAAGTCAGGATGAAAAGCAGTGAAGTGTAAAGGAACACTATCACCAAGGTTTTTAAGTATCCAGTCACACTCCAGCTTAATTTCTTCCGAAGAATCATTCTCATCAGGAATTAACAAAGTTGTCAGTTCAATCCAAACATCAGTTTCATTTTTTAACCAGACGAGAGTATCCAACACATCATCAAGATGCGAGTACGTATTCTTCCAGTAAAATCTTTCAGTAAATCCTTTCAGATCAACATTTGCGGCATCTATGTATTTGTAAACATCCTTGCGGGCTTCTTTATCGATATAACCTGCAGTCACCATCACTGATGTGATTCCTTCTTCTCTTGCAATTTTCGAAATATCAATTACATACTCACCGAAAATAGTTGGATCGTTATATGTGAAAGCAATTGAAGGAGTATTATATCTCTTAGCAAGATTCACTACATCTTCAGCTGAGGCTTCAAGCGAATTAGAATCATCAATCTTTGCTTTGCTCATTGACCAGTTCTGACAAAACTTACATCCGAGGTTGCATCCGGCAGTTCCAAAGCTTAATATTGTAGAGCCGGGAAGAAAATGATTGAGTGGTTTTTTTTCAATTGGATCGATTGCAAAACCAGTTGGTCTACCGTAACCAATTGAATAAAGTTTTCCATCAATGTTTTGCCTGATATAACAAAAGCCCGGCTGTCCTTCTCCAATCTCGCAATACCTTGGACAAAGTGTGCAGAGAATTTTATCTCCGCTGGTTGGTTCCCACCATTTTGCTAAAACTTTATCCATCTGTCTATTTAATCTTCAATTACAAAACTTCAAAATGAAGAAAATCACTTCGGCCCTTTTCAGAGAAAGGTGCTCTTGATAA
>JALONF010000144.1 GCA_025455085.1 Ignavibacteriaceae bacterium | reverse complement strand
ATTGCACCCGATAACCTCATTGATAATTTGTCTAAATATTATTTAAAAAAACATATAGACTGAATTAGGATTTTAAATACAGATTTGCTTAATTTAGCCCCAAATAAATTTTCAGGATAGAAAAATCATTTATCTTCAGATGAAATATTTTCATTGCACAACCTCTTATTATTTCTCAACCTTAAAAATCATCCTAACCTCAGCCATTTGGTTAATCTAAAAGACAAAATTTTAATAATTATTAATCCAACAATCAACATATCACAAACTAAAATGGAGAACTGATGAAGAATCTCTCAACTTTCTTCTTTGTACTACTTTTTGCTAGTACATTTTTTGCACAGACTGACAACTCAGAGCGAGTCTCTTCTGTATTGGATGGTCTGCGTGAAGCATATACCCCAGAAGATTACCAACTCTTTTTAATAAGAGAACAGAATGGGGAAATTCCCTTTGCGGGCGGGCTTGTCGATGCTAAAGCAGCTGCGGACGCACTCGTGAACAACAACACTGGTTCAACCGGTACATCTAATTTTACCCAAAGTGAAATGTCCATCATAGCTTTTGGTAATAATGTAGTAATTGGTTTTAATGATTCCGGTTCATACGTAGGTGGTGCAAATAAATTCACTGGCTGGTCTTATTCAACCAACGGTGGAGTTACTTTTACAGATGGTGGAACTTTACCAACAAATTCTGGCGGTGATGCTGGTGATCCCGTACTTGCACGGAATGAAAGTACTGGTCGAATTTACCTTTCTACACTTGGATTTTCTACTTCTACAATTCAAATGTTCCGTTCTGATGATAACGGCGTTACATGGATGGCACCTACTAATGCAACACCGGGCGGCTCTTCAGAAGATAAGCAGTGGCATACAGTTGATAATTTTGCAGGAACTGGTAACGGCAACGTATATATGATTTCACGTCGCTTTGGCAGCCCATCGGGTATCTACGCATTTCGCTCGACAGACAATGGAAATACTTTTGGACCTTCCGGCGGTGTACAGATATTCAGCGGAGGTCAGGGAGCATTTATTTCTGTTGGTCCTGATCATTCTGTCTATGCATTTTATTATAATGGTTCAACAGGCATATTCGTGCGCAGATCAACTGACTTTGGCGTAACTTTTGGCTCACCAGTAACGGTATTTAGTGGTTTAACCGGTGGAACCAATGGTGACCTTGGCTTAACTGGTAAGAGAAATGGTACTACTACATTCAGCAGTTTCCGAAGCAACGCATTTCCGCATGTTGCAGTCAATCCTGTCAGCGGACATCTTTATTTAACTTTTAATAACAATCCTGCTGGTACGGATAAGGGCGATATTTATTTTACAATGTCTACGGATCTTGGAGCTACCTGGTCTGCGCCTATAACAGTTAACGATGAAGGTACTACAACTGATCAATGGCAGCCAACAATTGCAGTAACTCCTGATGGAACAAATCTTGGTATTTTCTATAACACTCGTCAAGAAGATACCGCTGAGAATAATTTATTTAAATATGCCGGTCGTCTTGGAACAATCTCTGGCTCTACTGTAACCTGGGCACCAAGTATTGTTATTAGTGACGTTGCTTCTCTTCCGGAATTTGGTCGTGATAATGTAGTTAACTCTGTATATATGGGAGATTATCAACACGCTCATGCTACAAATGATGCTTTCCATGTTACGTGGGCTGACAACCGTGATGATCTTCCAGGTGGTGCACCTCGTAAAGACCCGAACGTATACTATGAAAAAATTCCAATTGGTCCTCCTTGCCCAATAGGTCAGGCAACTAATCCGAATCCACCAAACGGTGCAACTGGTCTTCCATTAAACGGAAACACTGCTACCTGGACAAATGGTGCAGGAACAGTAAACGTTGAAGTATGGTTTGGACCTGCTGGAAATGTTGTTAAAGTATATGATGGAGCTGCAATTCCTTCTTTTGCTCTTCCAAATCTTAACTACAATACAACTTATTACTGGTACATCGTATGTAAAGATGCAAGCTGCAGTACTCAGGGTCCAAGCTGGTCATTTACAACAATACCCGATCCCAATATAATTTGTAATACCGTTGATATCTATCCGCAAAATATAAATTACTGGACAGGAACATGTAATTCGACAACTAAAACAGAGGTAAGTTTGGTAAATGCTAATGGTAATGCTTTTCCAGGCTGGATGGTTTTTGACCTCAGCTCTATTGTCAACGATCCTACAACAGTAATCAATACAATTGATTTTTATGGATATTTATATGCTAATAATTACCCCTATTGGAGCATAACACCTATGGGTACTGTTAATCCTGTAACAGGCACCGCAGCAGAAATATATACTCAGGTTAGTAACAACTATCAAGCAGGAGTGGCATATAGCTTTAATCAGGAATCTGGAACACTGACCAATGGTTGGATAAACAGACAATTAGGAAATAATGCTACAACCCACATGAAAAATGCATTAGCTCAGGGATGGTTTGCAGTTGGAATTACCGAATGGGAATCTGGCACGACCTATTATGTCAGGTTTCAGGGATGGGCAGAGACAAACAAACCATATCTGAGAGTTAATTATTGTTATATAGTTCCTGTTGAATTAACCTCCTTTACAGCAAGTGCTGTTAAAGATGAAGTTGAACTTAACTGGACAACCTCAACAGAAACCAACAACCAGGGATTCCAGATCGAAAGAATGACTGCTGGTGGAACTTATGAAGAAGTTGGATTCGTTGCAGGATTCGGTACAACAACTGAACCTAAATCTTATTCATTTGTTGATTCTAAGCTTGAATCTGGAAATTATACTTACAGACTAAAGCAAGTTGATTTCGATGGAACATTTACTTATTCAAATGAAGTAAATGTTGATGTTGAAATTCCGCTTGTATATGCACTCGAGCAGAACTATCCTAATCCATTCAATCCAAGTACAACAATAAAGTATTCGATTGCAGACGAAGGATTTGTAAAGCTTGTTATATTCAATATGTTAGGTGAAGAGGTAACAACTCTGGTCAATACTCAGCAGAAAGCTGGCAGATATGAAGTCAACTTCAATGCAGCCGGTTTATCAAGCGGAGTATATGTATACAGACTTGAGACAGCTAACTTCGTAACGTCAAAGAAACTTATGTTAATGAAGTAATTTCTTTAACATAATCCTTATTATTTAAGGATCTTAAAGCCCCGACCGGTATTTGCTGGCCGGGGCTTTTTTATTGGCAATTATTTGGGTTAGAATATCAGTAAATGATTCTCTAATTTTATTTTGTGATTTAAATAATGAAATACATTACCAGATAGATACTGGAATGCTTTGGTGATAATATTCAATCCATCTTCATCAAATCGATCTTTACTCCGGTAATCTTATCAGTTTATTAAATATTTTATTTGAGGTTCAAAATGAAATTTTCTGCTTACCTGTTTTTATTACTTATAGTCTGCTTTGGTAAAAATATTGCCCAGCAGGCTGAATCTTATTTGATATCTGTTTCAGTTAAGGATGATTTTATTAATAATAAAATTGAAACCCTCAAGCTTCCGGTCATTTACCTGAATGATAATGAACTTGTAACATTAGTAGCGCAAGAAAAGCTTGATGAGTTTGAAGCACTTGGCATAAAATATTCAAAACTGGATCAATGCACATCTGAGGATAAATTTTATATAATTAGTTCGAAGAAAGATTATGAAGTTGCTTCAAAATTGATGTCTGAGAATATTGTCTTTAAAGGAATTAATTCTGTAATAGTTAAAAACATCTCACTTAATTCTGCAGAAGCTTCACTTAAAGGTTTAAAGATTGTAAAACTTAATGGAAGCACTAATTATAAAAATGAGAAAAGAATCTGGAACTTTGATGGGCTTCAGTTAAGTGATTCATTAATTACACATATAACTTCTTTAGTTGATCCTGATAGTGTAAGATATTTTATTCAGAGTCTTCAGAATTTTCAAACAAGATTTCTATTAGCAAATACAAGAGATGCAGTTGCCGGGTGGTTGAAAAATCAATTTCTTCAAATGGGCTTTGCAGATGTCGTAATAGATTCATTTCAATACCAGGGAACTTGGCAGAAAAATGTCGTTGCTACTCTGCCGGGCATTTATGAGCCGCAAGTTTACAACATTGTAGGAGGTCATCACGATTCGTATTCATCCGGTAATCCGATGGTCTTTGCACCCGGGGCAGATGATAATGCGAGCGGAACAGCAGCAGTGCTTGAGATTGCCAGAGTGATTAAAGCAAATAATTATCAGCCTGAATCAACAATTAAGTTTGTAACTTTTGCGGCAGAGGAGTACGGCTTATGGGGTAGTGTAGATTATGCTCAGAAAGCTTTAAACTCCGGAATGAATATTAAGATTATGATTAATCATGATATGATAAGTCACAGTTATTATCCGGCTAATCAGAGCGAGGTTGATATAAACAGATATACTGGTTTTGATTATCTGCGCGACCTTGCTTTTTACTGTATTGAAAATTATTCTGTCCTCGGCCCGAGAAATGGAAGCCTTAACAGTGCCGGCTCCGACAGCTATTCTTTCTGGGAGCGTGGTTTTCCATCAGTATATTTTGAAGAAACTAATTTCAGTCCTTTCTACCACTCACCGGCTGATACTATTGGAAATTATAATATGGAATATTGTGCTGAGGTGATCAAATCTTCCTGCGCGACTTTATTACTGAATATAGTTATGCCTACAATGATTCAAAACTACAATCTTATAGATGCAGGAACAGGAAGTTCATTATTGCTTACATGGAGTCCGAATGCCTCTCCGGATTTTCATTCATACAAAATTTATGTTGGTGATCAATCTGGAGTTTACAATACAGTTCTGACTACTACTGATACTATCTTCACAGTTGGCGGATTAACAGAAGGCAACTTATATTATCTTGGTGTTTCAGTTTTAGATCAAGATGGTTTTGAAAGTTTGATCGTTGAAAAATCTTCTGCACCTTATTCAATTCCTTTTGCACCACTGGGATTTACTGCAACACCTTTATGGCATCAGGTAAAATTATCCTGGTTTAAAAATAAGGAGTACGATATTCTGGGATATAATGTTTACCGGTCAGTATCAGAAGGTCAGCTTGGCAATAAATTGAATCAGAATATTTTGAATGATACATCCTATGTGGACGCTTCAGCGAGTACCGGAATCTATTATTACTATACAACTAAAGCAGTAGATAGCCTGCTGAACGAAAGCTTAAACAATCTTACTTTAAGATCCAGGGTTGTCTCATTGGATCAGGGAATCCTTATAGTTGATGAAACTGCTGATGGTGATGGTTCACTAATGAATCCGACAGATGCAGAAGTTGATGATTTTTACGATGAACTCTTGACTCACTTTAACAAACAGTCATATGATATGATTGAAGAAGGCCAGATTACTCTGGCTGACTTCGGCGCTTTCTCAACGGTGATCTGGCACGGTAATGATATAACCGATATGAATGCGCCATTCGATTATAAAGATGAAATCAAAAAGTATCTTGACTTCGGCGGGAATTTCTTTTACACCGGCTACAGACCTTCAAAAGCTTTTGAAAAAATTGTTGGATTAAATGGAACTTTCAGCAGTGGAAAATTTATTTACGATTACCTAAAAATTCAGGAATCAAAAAGCACTGTGTTTGCTTTATTTAATGAAGCAAAAAGTATCGAGTCTGGTTACAGCAATATTTTTGTCGACTCAATGAAAACACTTTCGTCAAGTGATTTTCATCTAAAA
>JALONF010000143.1 GCA_025455085.1 Ignavibacteriaceae bacterium | reverse complement strand
ATTATAAGGTTACAAATGGATTCTAATGATTTAAAAGAAATTCTAAGAAAACACAAAATTTGGAGTGAGGATAATACTGACTCCGAAGGCATACGTGCATACCTTAGCGGTGCAGACCTTAGCGGTGCATACCTTAGACGTGCAGACCTTAGACGTGCAGACCTTAGCGGTGCATACCTTAGCGGTGCATACCTTAGAGGTGCATACCTTAGCGGTGCATACCTTGAAGGTGCATACCTTAGAGGTGCAGACCTTAGAGGTGCAGACCTTAGCGGTGCATACCTTGAAGGTGCATACCTTGAAGGTGCAGACCTTAGAGGTGCAGACCTTAGCGGTGCATACCTTAGACGTGCAGACCTTATCGGTGCAGACCTTAGCGGTGCAGACCTTAGACGTGCATACCTTAGCACCTTAGCGGTGCAGACCTTAGCGGTGCAGTTGGTATAATATCAATTCAGTCATCTTACCCATATTTATCTTATGGATTCAAACATAAAAATAAAAATTATGTTAGACTTGGTTGTTATTGTCGCACCATTGAAGAATGGGACGCTGATTTTAATAATAATCCGAATGAATTTCCTAAAGGAAGCCCTCAAATGAAAGTGCGAATTTTTATCTATGAATGTATGAAAAATTGGCTGTTAGAAAATTAAATAAGGCTACAAATGGAAGTAACTAAAATATCTCATGTCAATTCTTATTTGTTCGATAAAAAGGAAATTCCGAATAGAACACATACTATTACCTTTGAACTCGATGAACAAATGAACGCTATGCTCAACAAAATAGCAAGTCTGCAAGGGAGAGATAAGAACCGGATTGCTAAACAATATGTTGAAATACAATTACTGAGGAACAGGTTATGACACTCGATGAAATGAACGGTAAAACTGATATGCTTCACTTATTAATTCCTACTGTCAAGCAGATTGTAGCTGAGCAGTTATTGTGTGATGAACAATTGAAAATGTTAGATGATTTTTGCTGTGAAATCCTTGCATACCAGGACGCTGAGAATAGCTTTCATAATCATATTGTTTTTATGGAGAATAACGATTTTTAATAATAAAATAAAAGGAGATAAAAATGTGTCGATTCTTTTCAGTTATAGTAAGTAAAAACGGTGAAATTTACCACAATGATTTTACCGATTCACATGAGGATTTAATAGACATTTATAATCTTCATGGAGACGATAAAATTCAATCAAAATGGGTAAGGATTGAATTTGTGCCTCAAAACCCATGCGACTTAGAAACATATAAATTAAACATTGATGACGAAAAACCTGCGTGGTGGAATGATACTTTTGAAACCAAAATTATCAAAAAATTAAAAGCAATTCTCAAACCAAAAATATTAACCGAAGGCGTTTTTAAAATACTTTGCGGGGGTATGTATATTTTGGGTGGAAATGCAAAAATAAATAAAGTAGTCAATTGCAATGTTCAATCCGTGTCTGGTTCCGCACAAATTGAATCCGTGTCTGGTTCCGCACAAATCAAATCCGTGTCTGGTTCCGCACAAATCGAATACGTGTATGGTTCCGCACAAATCAAATCCGTGTCTGGTTCCGCACAAATAATAAAAGATGCCACGTTTTTACTCAATATTTTATTAAGTAATTGAGAACAAAAAAGATAGTACGGAGAGGTGCGAGAAAGGAATAATAAATAATGGTCTACTTATCCATTAATCAGGTACGCAAGCGGTTAGGACGGTCTCTGAAATTCGTTAAGGAGCTGATTGATTCGGGACGGCTGAAATACATCACAGTCGGTAAAAGAATCAATATCCGTGAAGACTGGCTGAATGATGTTAAACCTGATGAGCCGTTAAATCAAAAGTTCCAACCGGAAATGATTAATGAAGATTTGACAGAATTTTACAGGAAAAGCAGAAAGAAATGGCTAAAAAATTAAAATTGCTTTTACTTCAAATCTTGAGAGTAAATCAGTAAAAGCAAAATAAACAACTTAATGTTTCACAAAAATAAGAAGGAATTTTATATGAAACCAGTCAGAGCAAAAGATTTCTACAAAAAACAATCAAGGATTGATACAATTCTTAATGTCATTTTTGGACTGACTATCACAGCGATTCTCTTTGTTGCCGGTTATGGATTTTTTGAATTCAGAATTTGGGAGTATTTCAAATGATAAAAGCAACAAACACATCGAAAGCCCTATCTGAAATGACTAATGCATTAAAGCTGTTTGAAAATCAGATAGGGAATATTGTAAAGACTATTCAACCGGAAGAAAGATTGATTGAAGTTATAGAACCCTTCTATGTCAATCCTGCTTTTAAGAGTACGATTAAGGTACCGAAAGTGTATCGTTTCAATCAGCACAATAACAGACATTATCTTACAGTGGATGATTTTAATCCTGAAGATACAATTATACCTAAAAACCTGGTTAAATTTTTTCCGTCGGTTACTAATATTATCGATAAAACCATGCCCACATCTTTCGGGAAGCTGAAAATTATCGGTGAGCTTGGATTGAAGGGTTATTACAAATTTATGCGTGAGAGAGCTTTCTATGGTACTCTCATTCATATTCTGATTGCTGATTACCTTCGCTCTGCTAATAGCAGACATGAACGTTGGTTTGAATTTGATTCTATTCCGGGACGTGTTTCTCTTTATATCGAGGAACATAATATTGATTTTGATACAACTAACTGGGTTTATGAAGTAAAGAAAGATTTGGCTTCATTGATTCAGTTTTGCATTGATTATGAAGTTGAACCGATTGCTGTGGAGATTGTCGGAATTTATGATGACGGTAAATACAGATTTGGTGGAGCTCTTGACCTGCCATGTGAATGTTCGATTCCGGTTAAAGATTTCTATGGAGATGTTTATCAATCAGGGAAGAATAAAGGAGAGCCAAAAGAAACAAAGCAAAAGCAAAGATTAAAAGCTTTGATTGATTTCAAATCAGGTAAGCATGGCTTTTTCCCTGACCATGGGGTACAATTAGGTATGTATGATTTAATTGCTGAAAAAAGTCTCGGTATTAAATTTGACCGGCTTCTTAATGTAGCACCTTATGACTGGAAAGATGTCCCGACATATTCAACCAAAGATTGGACAGGTACAAAACTCGCAAAGAAAATACCACATTTGCTTGGTGCTTACAACGTTGATGTGGAAGATTCAGATTCTTCTGATGAGGAATCGAATAAACTCAAAATAACCAAAGATATTTTATTCATCTCCGGCAAATTAAACGGTGCAGGAATGAATGAAGTTGTTAAGTGGATTCCGGCGGCTGACTATGTTTTCAACTATGTCCGGAAGAATTTTTATCAAGACAAATAATTCAATTTTTTTATAATATTATTAGGAGATTAAGATGAATACTGGATTAGAGATTTTTCAACCGATTAAAACTGAGATATTGCTTTTCGCAGATAAATGTGCGACGATAGTTGTCAACTCTGACACTATTGACATGGCAAAAAGTCTCGTCAAGGATGCTCAGAAAATTGAGAAGCTCATCGAGGAGAAACGTGTTGAAACAAAGAAACCATTTCTTGAAAAAGAGAGAGAGATTGATGCTCGTGCCAAAGAGCTTGCAGGCGATTTGACAAGTGCAATCAAAGGATTACGTGAACAAATCAGGTCTTATGAAATCGAAAAGGAAAGAATTAGGCAGGAAGAGCTGAGAAAAGTTCAGGAAGAACAGGCACGGTTCGAAACTGAAAGAAGAAAAGCTGAAGAGGAAAGAGCTAAGCTCGAAGCTGAAGCAAAGGCAAATGGTACTCCTCTTCCTGATATTCCTGCAGTGCCGGTTGTTTCTGATGTCAGTGAACTCGACCTCAGAATGAGAGAGAAAGAACTCGAACAAAGCAAATCGAAATCTTTGAGAACAGCATGGGATTATAAGATTGTTGATGAATCACTCATCCCAAGAATGTATATGATTCCTGATGAGAAGAAACTAAGAGCCGCAATTAAATCCGGCTTACGTGAAATACCGGGTCTGAAAATATATGAGGACCCGAACTTGGTTTTGAGATAAGAGCAACCAACTCTAATTAATTTTTTATATCATTTTTTCAAGGAGATTTATTATGGGTTTATTAACTGACGAACAGGTTCAGCAAGGACAGTTGAACTATGTTGCTATTGACCAGGGTTCAGGCAAATTTATTTGTCAGAAGAATATATTTCCTGGTATATCAGGTGACTTTCTTGGTTTCAACAAACACGTTTATGATTTCAAGGATAAAGAACAGAAAAAACTTGATATCTACATTTCAGATAACGGTGCTGTATATCAGGTTCAATTCGGTCTTCATTCCTGGATGACGCTCGGTATTCTTAACTGCATGTCGAACATCGAGAATCTGAAAAACGGCGGTAAATTGAAATTGACTGCTCAAAAGGTTGATAACAATCAGAAAGTGGTTGTCATCTGGAACGGTCAATCTGTCGGATGGCTCAAAAATATGGATGAGCTAAAAATTACCGGGATTAAAGATAAGGTAAAAAAAGAAGCGTTCAGAGATAAAATCATTGACCGCTTCTATGAATTGCTTTATGCAAAGCATCCGTATGATCCTGAACAGGAAGTTCCTGTTCAAACTGATAGTGAGCCGGAGGTATCATCTTCAAATGAAGATGACCCGGATATACCATTTTAATCCCACGATTGTGGATTAATAACTCCGGCATGGCTGATTCCCGTTAGTCCTTTCGGGAACTTCATCAAATGCTGTGTCAGTCGTGCCGGATTCTTTTTGTTCTTTGACAGGGTGAGTGGCAGATTGGTAGATGTTATTATGAATGTGGAGGGAAGCAGGAGAATGACCAGTACAGACGTCCTGTTGCAATTCAGCAACTCCCGATGAAGCATCATATACTGGGTTGCAGGTTCAAATCCTGCCTCACCCTCAAATTAAACAGCAGAGTAGTAGAATCGTTCTTTTTGGGGATTTAACCTATTCGCACAACCAACTGCTCTGCTGAATTATTAATAAAATATTCAAGGAGAATACTAATGGAAGTCAAGACTTTTAGAATCGCAATCTATACTGATTATATGAAGAATCAACATAAAGTAAAATTTCATCAATGGGGTTTGGAAATTATTGAAGATAATAATGGTGGAATTTCTAATTATACAACTGGTATAATTGAGCATGAAGATGGACAAATCGAATGTGTGCATCCAAGTTGTTTGAAATTTGAAGGTAAAGTTACACAATCAATATAATTATAAGGAAATCAAATGTTAAATTTTCACAGAAAACACTCACCGATTAATGATGTAACATTTTACAGCACCGATTATATAAACGGTGAGTTTTATCATATCATCCCTGTCAACAGCCACTGGGAGTTCTCTTTCAAAGGTCAGATGCCAAAGAAGCATGTAATAAACATGATGAAGCAAGGAAACAACCGAAGGAGCCAGTGCAGAGAAAAATTATTATGCCACAAGAACTTGAGGTAAACAATGAGTGAAATTAAACCTGAAATCGAAATTGAAAATTATAAAGGATTTAATATTAATCCACAGGATAAGGAATATCATGATATGGTTACTGTAATCATACCTGTCAGATATCATTTTAACACAGTAAAACAAGCCAAACAATTTATTGATAATAAACTAATGAAAGGAAATAAAAAATGAAAAATAAAAAAGAAATACCAGCAAAAGCGGAAGAACTTCAGTTCATTAAAGATTCGATATATCAGTTTATAAATAAAAATACCGGATACAAATCATCTTTTATCTTAATATTAATTAAAGGAAAAACAGGTTCTTTTAAAAATATTGAAACAGGTGAATTACATAAAATCAACTTTGATGATTTGCTTTATGATTATGAAGTCAAGAAAGTTGAAAAGAACGATTCATTTGATTTATCAATTAAAGAACAATTATTGAATGATATTCGGGAAGGCAGAATTGAATCTATCGAATATTATAAAGATGAATCCAATACAGTTGATGGTATTGATATTGTTTACAAAAATAAGATAGACACAATTGATTGTATTGTTGGACATGATGAAACAACAAAAGTAATCATGACTGCATTCCAAGAATATCAAGGTAAATCTTTTCCAAGAATATCAAGGTAAATCTTCAGAACCCGAACAACAACCTGAACCTGAGAAAGTAACCCATGCTAAGAACATGGAGTACACACATAAGCTCACAGCTGACGAATTAGTAAAGATTGCCGATGAACAGAATCTGCTGCTCGAAGAAAATATCAGTCTTGCATTTGAACTTGATATCGTAAAGAAAAGAATTAATCCACGTATTGATTCGAATGAGAAAAGGATTGCTGAACTGCACAGGCAATACTCAACTAAGATTTTAACCAGGACTGAAACAATTACTCCTGTTTTGGATTGGGATAAAGGTACTATGAGCTATCTGCATCCAGAAACAAAAGAAGTCCTCGAGGAGATTGCTATTCCACAGGAAGTGAGACAACAGACATTAGACTTAGGTCCCGCTGCTGAGACCGATTCCGAGAGGGAACAATGGTTCGATTACTTCCTCAACTTCGATGGTGTCGAGAGACCAAAGGGAGTTACCGACAAACGAATTGATAAAATCAAAACTGAGGTTTTGTTCTCTGATTATTTTGAAAAACTATGTACTGAGTGCAGTAATGCTAATAAAGATGAGGAAACTCAGAAAAAATTTGTAACTCAATTCTGGGGTTACCTTTATGATTTGATGGTAGCAAAAAGGTTATTGAAATCATAAATGGTAATCAAAGAAATCATATTGTATCACCGTTACCCTTCTGAATTGAAGGAAGTTGAACGGCTTGATTTGTCTTCTGAGAACTTAGTTAAAGCAAAGAAGAAAGTTAAAAACGGTAGAACAATATTAGAATCAAAGAACAAAAATAATGAATGGTATTTTTTTAAGATTAAAGAGAAAGTGAATTGAGAAAAAATAATAAAATAAAGCTATTATATATTGATTTATTCTGTGGTGCCGGTGGTACATCTACAGGAGTTGAATCGGCTACCATTAATAAGAACAAACTTGCTAAAGTTATTGCCTGTGTTAACCATGACAAAAATGCTATTGCTTCCCATGAGGCTAATCATCCCAATGCTCTTCATTATACTGAGGATATCAGGACACTTGATATTACTGACCTGGTTGAGTATTCTAAGAAAATGTTAAAGAAGTATCCCGGTTCTTACCTGGTTCTCTGGGCTTCTTTGGAGTGCACTAATTTCAGTAAGGCAAAAGGTGGAAAGTCCAGGGATGCTGATTCAAGGACTCTTGCTGAACATCTTTATAGATATATTAATGAATTGAATCCTCATTTCATTCAGATTGAAAATGTTGAGGAGTTTATGTCCTGGGGAGATGTTACTGAACATGGTAAACCAATTAGCAGAGATAAAGGAAAATTATATTTAAGATGGCTAAAGCATTGTGTGCTGCTGTCGGATTAAAAATATTAGAAAGGTAAAATGGACATAATTCAAATAATAATATTTATAACAAGTGCTACCGGCGCTTGGTTTATAAGCCGCAGGGAACATTGGAAAAGATGGGGGTATATTATTTGTCTTATCGGACAACCCCTTTGGCTCTATACTTCTTATGTAAATAAGCAATGGGGGATTTTCTTTTTAACATTTTTTTTTACTTATTCCTGGATACAGGGAATTTATAATTATTGGGTGAGGAAATGAGTTACAAATTACCAGATGAACTTGATTTACTAACAGCACTGAAGATAAAACTTTATTATGAGTTATATTCAAAAATTCAAACCGAGCTTACTGAGACAGAAAAGAGGGTTTTGCACTATCTCAGTGAGGATGATGATGTTCAAGAATATTTAATGACACAGATTGAAAATATATAAACCAACAGGCAGAGCCGCTGAGTACGCTGATTATGCTCTCAACTTTCAGAATCGTTGCATTTATGATTGTTGGTATTGCTACACTAAGAAAATGCCACGTGCTAAGGATGTGCCGATTGACTTGGACATTATCGAGAAATCAGCAAAGCAGTTTCAAGATAAAGATAAGTTCGTTCTGCTGTCATTCCTGCATGACCCATTCATCCCTGGGCTTGAGGATGTTTTGGAGATACTATACAGGCATGAGATTAAAGTTAATTTGCTGACGAAAGCGGCACGTATTCAGTTTACACCGGCTTTTGAATTAATTGTAAAAAATATTGAAACAACAAAAATCGGAGTGAGTTTAACCTATGAACACATGTTAAGTTCACATGATTACGAACCTGATACAGCTTCACCTAACGAACGGATTAATAATTTAAAAAAAGCTAAACAATTTGGTATTAGCACATGGGTTTCTCTCGAACCAATTATTACAATATATGATGCACTTGAATTGATAAAAAGAAGTTCAGATTTTACTGACGAATACAAAATCGGCATTCTTAATCACCACAAATCAAATGAGGATTGGAGCCGGTTGATTGAGATTAAGAATTTGCTTGATGAGAAAGGGAAAAAATATGTGTTTAAAAAAGATTGTTTAAAATATTTGAATGGAGATTAAATGAAAAAAGTATTATACTTCGACACAGAAACAACCGGTTTGGATGAGAAACAAAATGACATCATTCAGATTGCAGGCATCATTGTTATTTATGGTGTCGTTCAGGAAGAGTTTGAGTTTAAAGTTCAGCCCTTCAATTATGATAATATTTCTCAGGAAGCTCTCGATATTCATGGTTATAATGTCGAACAGCTTAAAACCTTTCCGGAGCCGGGTGAAATATACTTGAGAGTAATAGATATCTTCTCAAAATATATTGACAAATATAACAAAGAAGATAAATTTACTCCTGCAGGTTATAATGTTGAATTTGACCTGAGATTTCTACAACAATTTTTCCAAAAGAATAATGATGTTTATTTCGGTTCCTGGGTCAATTGGAAAAAGATTGATCCTCTTCCTCTTTTATATTATCTCGATTATTGCAACCGGATAAATTTACCTAATTATAAACTTGCTACTGTCTGTCAACATTTTGAGATTGAGCTGAAAGCTCACGATGCTTTAGGAGATATCAGAGCGACGAGAGAACTATTGGCAAAATTACATGGATTATTTTTTAAGAATGGAAATTAATGCCTTGACTTTTAACTAAATACATTGCACGTTAGCGTAAGAAATTAAATGAATGATGAGATTAGATATATGGTAAAAGAAGCGGCTAAAAGTTACGTACAAGCAGGATTGTCAATTATTCCAACGATACTGGAAAGCAAGAGACCGGTTATACAATGGAAAGCATGGCAGGAAAAATTACCATCTCCGGAACTGGTTGAAACGTGGTTCTCTAAAGGTGATTATGCTGTTGCTTTAATCGGCGGCAAAGTCTCGGGCAATGTGGAAATAATTGATATTGACAATCATCAGGGCGATGCTGAGCAGATTTTTTATGAATGGCTCGAATTGATTAAAGCATCCTCTCCGGACCTGCCTGATAAATTTGTTATTCAGAAAACGCAATCAGGCGGGTATCATATCATTTACAGATGCACCTCTGTTGAAGGCAACCTCAAACTTGCGAAGCGGTGGAAGTCGGAGAAGGAACAGGATACTATTATTGAGACACGAGGTGAAGGAGGATATGCTTTAATCTCACCCTCACCCGGTTATGAATTGATTCAGGGACAGTTTACGAATGTACAGGTTATTTCGCCTGATGACCGTGAATTTTTACTTGAGGTGTCCAGGTCTTTTAATGAAGTGGAGGATGCGAATCAGAGCAGACCTGTTGAACACACGGAATATACTCAGCGTGACCGCCCCGGGGATGCTTTTAATGAGCAAGGGGACGTTTCAGGTGAGCTTAAAGAGTTTGGTTGGACATTGGTTGGTTACCAGGGAAATAAGGAGCTATGGAGACGACCCGGGAAAGAGAAGGGTATCTCAGCGACATTTAATTACATAAAGGATAAGTTATATTGTTTCTCCACCAACTCATTTCCGTTTGAATCAGGAAGGACTTATGATAGGTTTGCTGTTTACACTTTACTGAAGCATGGAGGAGATTTCAGGGAAGCGGCAAAAGCTCTGGTGGATAGGGGATATGGGAAATTAGGAACAAATGGGAAGAGGAAGACCAAAGAAGAAAAGAAGGAGGTAAAAGACCAGAACGACTTATTTGGAGGTCGCAAAATAACTGAGATTGATTTGATTGAAGATTACTTAAGTAAAAATTATGAACTTCGTTATAATATCGTTAAATCTTATATTGAGTTCAGGATTAAAGACAGCCGTGTTTCCGAGTTTGATATTCTGACCGACAGACACGTTAATGAAATTTGGAGAACCTTGAAAAAACATGGTGTTAAATGTACCCTTACAACTATTCAAACTATACTTGGCTCTAATTTTGTTAAAGACTTTCATCCCTTTAAAAGCTATTTTAAAAGTTTACCTGAATGGGACGGTGAGGATTATATTAACCAATTCGTAAATCTTATCCAAGTTGAGCCGGAACAAACTGAAATATGGTTTACTTATTTTAATAAGTGGATTGTTGGTGTTGCTGCCTGTGCTTTAGGAAGGGGACTTAATCATAATTGCATCGTTCTTGTAGGACCCCAGGGAGTGGGAAAAACAACTATAATTGGAAAGTTAATTCCAGAATCCCTTAAGAAATATTATGCAATTACTCAAATTAATCCTAATGACAAAGACTCTAAAATTTTAATTTCAGAATCTTTTATTATTAATCTTGACGAACTTGAATCTTCTACACGTGATGAAATTGGACATCTTAAATCGCTTATGACCATCGAGCAGGTTACTGTTAGAAAACCTTATGGCAGGCAAGCGGAGGTGTGTAAGAGGAGAGCTTCTTTTATCGGCTCTGTTAACCGTAATATGTTTTTGACTGACATTACAGGTACAAGAAGATTCTTAACAATTGATGTTACTTCGATTGATTTAGACAAAATGGTTAATATTGACCAACTTTATGCCCAAGCTCTGTATTTATT
>JALONF010000142.1 GCA_025455085.1 Ignavibacteriaceae bacterium | reverse complement strand
ATTCTCAACAACTTCCTTTTCGATATTTGCAAATGTACAGGGGACTGGACACCGCAAAACTTTATTGATGAAAAGCTGGAAATAATTAAATCGACAATAGGTAACTCTAAAGCGATTTGTGCACTAAGCGGTGGAGTGGATTCAACTGTTGCGGCAGTTCTCGTAAAAAAAGCAATCGCTGATAATTTAATCTGTATCCACATTGACAATGGTTTGATGCGCAAAAATGAGAGTGAAAAAATTGGCGTATTGTTCAATGAAAAGTTAAAGCTCAATCATATCCATGTTGATGCATCTGAAAAATTCCTCAGTAATCTTAAAGGTGTTTCTGATCCTGAAAAGAAGAGAAAAATTATTGGCAATACTTTTATTGAAGTATTTGAAGAAGAGGCAAAAAAAATTAAGGATGCAGGATTTCTCGTTCAGGGCACGCTTTATCCTGATGTTATAGAATCAGTATCCGTAAAAGGAGCTTCTGCTACAATCAAAACTCACCATAATGTGGGCGGGCTTCCCGAAAAAATGCATCTGAAATTAGTTGAACCATTTCGTGAATTATTCAAAGATGAAGTTAGAAACGTTGGCAGAAGTCTGAATATTCCTCCGGAATTTATTAACCGCCATCCATTCCCGGGTCCCGGACTTGGAGTACGTGTACTGGGTGAAATCACTAAAGAGAAGCTTGATATTCTTCGTGAAGCTGACGATATCTTTATCACATCGATTAAACAAGCAGGATTATACAATAGTATTTGGCAGGCGTTTACGGTTTTGCTTCCTGTCAGTTCAGTTGGAGTTATGGGTGATGCCAGAACATATGAATTTGTTCTTGCTTTACGGGCTGTTACTTCAGTTGACGGGATGACTGCGGATTCCTACACATTCGAGCACGATTTTCTTTCATCTGTTTCAAATAAAATTATAAATAAGGTCAGAGGCGTTAACAGGGTGGTTTATGATATAAGCTCAAAGCCACCGGCAACGATTGAATGGGAATAGATTTTTCTCAAACTCATTTTATAAAATTGAAATCAAATTTTTATTAATTGAATTATGATAAAAGCGCTCGCGAAAAATAATTTCATTATTTTTTTAATATTTCTAATAATCTTTTCTTTAATCCAATCATACGCTCAGGGAGTATCACAGCAAGATATTAATAACGAGTTCGATAATTCTGTCTCACTATTTAATTCCGGAAAATATGATGAAGCTCTTACCGGGTTCAACAAAATAATAATTGATTATAAGTACAATTCAAAAACAACTGCTTCGGAATTTTTCAAAGCAAAGATTTATTTTGAACTTAAGAAGTACAATCAGTTTAAATTTACAGCCGAGCAATTTGCAGAAGCATATCCAAACAGCAAATATATAGATGAAGTGAGATTGCTGTTGGCTAAATATTATCTTGATATTGCAAACTATTATAATGCCTGCAGAGAAATATTATTCATCATCGATAAAACAAATTCATCTGAATATGAATTAAAAGCTAAAGAGATAGGTGATGGAATATCAGCTAAATATCTTAATGATACTCAGCTTGATAGATTGAATTCCTCATTTAATAGCAGCAAGGTTAAATCTTATGTATTGCTTCAACAGGGTAAATACCTAATTCGAAATGGTAATACCTCTGGAGCAAAAAATAAATTTGAAGAATTAACAATTACATACCCTGAATCCGCCGAATATAATGAAGCTAAAAAATTACTGGATTACCAATACAGTTCTGAACCCGCAATAACTGTAATCGGTGTTATGCTTCCACTTGATATGAGTTCAACAGGCGTATACAATTCTCAGCCTGCGGCAGAGATTCTTGAAGGAATTAAGTTTGCTGTGGATGAATTCAACAAGCTTAGGACTGATAAAATTGGATTACTGATCCGTGACACAAAGAAAGATATAATTCAAATAAAAAAAATTAAGGAAGAGTTTACTTCACTTAAATCCTTAATTGCTATTATTGGACCTATTTTCAGCAACGAGGTGAGGGCTGCACTTGAAGAGTTTGATAATTATGACATCCCAATAATTTCTCCCACTGCAACTGATGATGATCTGACAAGCTTAAACCATTATTTTTTCCAGGCTAATCCTTCTTTCACAGTTAGGGGAAAAATAATGGCCCAATATGTTTTCTATGTTGAAAACAAACGAATTGTTTCTATATTAAATTCTATTGATGGATATTCTCCAATTCTCGCCGGATCATTTACTGAAGAATTTGAAAAGCTGGGAGGCAGGGTACTAAAAAAAGAATCCTTTAAGAATGATTATACTGACTTCAGCACACCAATTTCAAAGATCTTTAATGATTCACTTACAATAGAGGGATTGTACATCCCGTTGTCTGATAATACTGTAACCCCTTTCATCTTCTCAGAAATGATTAAATACGGAGGAAAAATTTCTCTGTATGGAAATCAGGATTGGTTTACCGCTAAAGGTTTTGAAACTGCTCCGGAAATAAGTAATAATTTGGTTTTCGAATCCGATTACTTTCTTGACTTCACTACTGATGCATATAAAAATTTTAACGAGCTGTTTAATTCAATTACAGGAAAGGATGTAAACCGAAATGTTCTTTATGGTTATGATGCTGCAAAATTTGTACTGACAGCCTACAGAAATAGCGGACCTGGAAGAAAAAATCTAGTTGACAAAATGACATCAGGAATGGTTAGCAGCGGATTACGCAACAACATCTCCTTTGATGAAAGGAGAATAAATAAATTCTTGAATATAGTCCGTTACAGGAATGGGGTGTTTGAGCTAGTTGACAAATTTAGACTGAGTCAATAATGAAGATAAGTGAAAACAGAAAGTTAACCGTTAAAGAACTTCCTATTGATGATCGACCGCGCGAAAAATTATTATTGAGAGGTCCTCAAAGTCTTTCAGATGCAGAACTGGTTGCCATACTTCTCAGGACAGGGAAGAAAGGAAAATCAGTTCTGGAGATTGCCAGAGAACTCATTAGCAGTGAGGGGAATTTAGCAATGCTTGCGACTAAAACAGTTGACTCTCTCCAGCTAATCAGTGGGATCGGAAAAGACAAAGCTGCCACTCTTGCTGCTGCATTTGAGTTAAGCAGAAGAATCCTGTATCAACCTAAATGGTTAGCTAATAAAAAAATAACTTCACCACAGGATGTTGCAGAAATTTTTATACCCATTTTAAGAGATGAAAATAAAGAAAAATTCATCGTTGTTTGTCTAAACTCAGCTAACAAGGTTATTAAATTTGAAACTATTTCTATTGGTAACCTAAACTCGAGTGTTGTGCATCCACGTGAGGTATTTAAGGTAGCCATCGATAATTCATCGGCGAGCATAATTTTGATACATAATCATCCTAGCGGCAACCCTGAACCGAGCAATGAAGATATCAGGATTACTAAGAAAATCGTGGAAACGGGTAAAATTATGGAGATACCTGTATTTGACCATCTAATCATCGCAGGAGAAACCTATACTAGTTTTGTTGAAAAAAGGCTTTTTTAAAATAAAAAACCAGCTTTCCTTGAATTTTTTCGGGGTTTTCGTTATATAATAGCCCTAAATTTAATACTACTTTGTAATTGTCAGGTAGTTGAAAGTTTATCTAGTATCTAATCACAATTAATATATTTAATCATTAATAATCGGAGGTTTCATATGAGCCTACTTAAAAATTTCAGGACCCCTGTCCTCGCTGCTGTTTTGTTCGTCAGCATGGCTTTGGTTGCTGGTTGTGGTGGTTTAAGTGAAGCTCAGATTGCTGAACTCAATGCATTGCGTGATGAAGTTAAATCACTCGAAGCAGAAGCTAACAGTCTGAGAGATCAAAAATCACAGCTTGAAACAGAAATTCAGACCATAAATCGTAAGCTGGCTGAATGCAACAAGCAAAAGGAAGAAACTAAGGCAAACCTAGAAAAACTGCCTAAGTAATTATTAACAGGAATTTTATAAAAAAATGAAAATGGAGAAAAAAATGAAACTTGCAAAATTTTTAGTTGCTGTTGTTTCCCTTTCTTTCCTGTTATCTCTTTCTTCCTTTGCACAAGAAAAAGAGATGACCAAAGAGGAATGGGAAGCTGAAATGACCCGGCTTACCGGAAAAAAACAAGCTTTGATGTCTGAGATTGAAACTTTAAAAAAGGACATGGAAAATCTTAACACGGTAAAAGCTGGTCTTCAGGATCCAGAACAATGTATTGATGAACTTTACGCACTTGTTGGTGCAACCAGAAGTGATGTTGACAATTTTAGAAATGCTGTCAACGAGCTTGATGGCAAAATCAAGAGAAAAGAAGGTCCTAAAGTTGACAGACAGGCTGATCTTGATGCTTTAAAGATGAACAAGATAAGTGCATTACCAGAATTTTTCGATAAAGTTCATAACAGGATGCAGCAAGCCCTCAATGATTGGATAGATGCGCCTCCTGTAATTTCTTACAAGGTTGTTAAAGGCGATCACCTTTGGGGTATTGCTCGTAAGAAAGAACACTATGGAAATGGTTTTGCTTGGCCTGTAATTTATAAAGCGAACAGAGATAAAATTAAGAACCCGGATTTGATTTATCCTGATCAGGAATTCTCTATTCCTCCTCTAACACAGGAAGAAAAAGATAAATATGAAAAGCTAAGATCAAATTACAAACCAGCTCCGGTGCAATAAAATTATTTTAGCTTGTTTAACTTAATTTATTTTGGAAGAACCCTTGTCCCGCATTGGGATGAGGGTTTTTTCATTTAAAGATATAATATGACTGCTGTAGAAAAGAAAATAATAATTGAAAATGTGAACATGCTTGATCTTCTTGGATTCAATGATTCTAATCTGAAAGTTCTCGAGGACAGATTTAACTCTTCCATAACTGTAAGAGGGGATAACGTCATTATTAAAGGCGTTAGTGAGGAAGTAGAGTTAATTGAAAAACTTCTCAAAGAAATGGCTTATGTTCTAAATACAAGCGGAAGATTAGGAACAAATGATGTCAACACAATTTTAGAGCTTACTGTCGAAGGTAAAGAAATAGTTGAGGAGGGCGAGCTCGATTCGATTATCCTCTACACAAAAAAAGATGTAATTAAAGCCAGAACTCCTGGTCAAATCAACTACATAAATCTTGCAAGAAAAAACGATATTTGTTTCGCAATTGGTCCTGCTGGCACTGGCAAGACTTATCTTGCCGTTGCCATTGCTGTCTCAGCACTAAAGCGGGGATTAGTTAAAAAATTAATTTTAGCACGACCCGCAGTTGAAGCAGGAGAAAGTCTCGGATTTCTACCAGGTGACTTTCGCGAAAAAATTGATCCATATCTTCGTCCATTGTATGACGCACTTGATGATATGATCCCTTCAGAAAAACTTAAAAATTATATTGAGAAAAGAATTATTGAAATAGTTCCGCTTGCATATATGCGCGGCAGAACTTTAAACAATGCCTATGTAATTCTTGACGAAGCTCAAAACGCTACAACAATGCAGATGAAAATGTTTCTTACAAGGCTTGGTGGAAGCTCAAAGTCAATAGTAACCGGAGATATAACTCAGATTGATCTACCTTCAAAACAGGTGAGTGGATTGGTTCAGGCAAAAGAAATTTTATCGAAGGTTGAGGGTGTTGCATTTGTTTACTTTGATAAAGGTGATGTTGTAAGGCACAAACTTGTCAAAGATATAATCGATGCTTATGAAAAATTCAGCAATAATAAGAACGAAAATTTCTAAACTATTTTGCAATAATAAGAACGAAAATTTCTAAACTATTTTTTTACTCTCCTCCCAGTAAAAATCCATCTCTTTAAGATTTGAATCTGATAACTTTTTCCCCATTGCTTTTATTTTTTCTTCAACGTAGCCAAATCGCCTGATAAATTTTGAATTCGATCTACGGAGAGCATTTTCAGGATTGATGTCGAGGAATCGAGCATAGTTTACAAGAGCAAAAAACACATCACCAATTTCATTCTCCAACTGATTATAAATTTCCTCTTCACTTTTGACCTTTAACTTTTGACTTTTAACTTTTTCAATCTCGTGCATTTCTTCAATTTCTTCTATCACCTTTTTCCAAACGTCCTCCTTCTTTTCCCAATCGAATCCTACTTTTGATGCTTTTTCCTGAAGCCTGTGAGC
>JALONF010000439.1 GCA_025455085.1 Ignavibacteriaceae bacterium | reverse complement strand
AGATGAGGATTATCGGCAAGCAGTTCTAAGTTCTTTTCAATTTTGTTTGCGATTGCTTCAGCGGCAGTCGGATTATCATCTGCAATAAACTTTATGATTTCTGTAAAATCTTCTTCCGCAATTTTGAGAAGTCGGATTTGAAATTTATCTGCCGGCATTAACAGTTGCCCTGATATTTGCCATAACTTGTTTTAATGTCCGCCCTTTATCACCGTCAGCTTTTTGATTTTGCGCAACGGATAATTTTCCGAGTAAATCAAGTTTTAATTGCAGTTTGGAATAATGAGACATAGACATAACAACTAAATCGCCCTCTCCGTTTTTTGTGATGAAAATGGGTTCGTTGGAATTATGAGCTAACTCAGAAATTTCATTTGACTTATTTCTCAGATCGGAGATGGGTTTTATTATTGGCATTTTTACTCTTCTGTTTTTGTCAAAATTATATCATAATTATGATAAATACAATAGTAGCCTGGATAGTAAATAACGAATAAGCCCAACAACGAATTCCATAAAGCGAGGAAGCAACAAAATTCTCTATTTATAAACTACTCTCAACCATATCTGGTAATAAAATTAAGAGTAATTGCGGCTAACTTGCGTTTCAATCCCGGGCTTTGGCTGAAACTCAACTTTGCCTAAAATTATTTTCCCCTGAAATTAATGTTGTGCTATAACTTTTCCTGCTAAATATCTTTTGACCTTTTGAGTTGTGGTTTTTTCAAGTTCGTGTTCGTGCAGGTAGAATTTTTTAATTTGTTTAAACCCGGCTAACTGACGGTTTGCTTCCTTCACCGCGTCAGAAATTAGCTGATCAATTAATTCCGGATTAATCTCAACATTTTTTTTTGCAGAATATTCAATGAAAGCTGCGGTATCCGGCACAATTAAAGCGGCTATCCTCTCGTCGTGCTTTTCATCTTCTTCGCCGTAAACCATACACTCAAGTATAAACTGACTTCTATTCAAAATATCTTCTATCTCTTCAGGATAAACATTCTCTCCGTTATTTGCTATGATTACATTTTTCTTTCTTCCGCAGATGAAAAGGAATCCATCTTCATCAATGTATCCAAGATCGCCGGTTTTAAACCAATCATTTTCAAACGTGTCTTTTGTTGCTGTTGGATTTTTATAATATCCGAGCATCATACTGGCACCTTTCGCCCAGATTTCGCCTACACCTTTTTTATCAGGCTTATCAATCTTAATATCAACGCCCGGCAATGGCAGACCTGCAGCAGCATCTTTAAGATTATCTAATCTGTTCAATGCCAGGATAGGTGATGTCTCGGTTAATCCATAACCCTGGATAATAGTAAATCCAACTTCTCTGAAAAATTTTGAAACCTTTGGATCAGGTGCAGCGCCGCCAGCAATTAAAAGCCGCATCGAGCCGCCAAGTGTTTTATGAATCTTGCCAAATAATAACTTCTTCGAATTTTTCCAACCAATACTTTGTGTAATATCAGTAAGATTAATCAAAACATTTACTAAAAGGGAAGAAGTTTTTTTCGATTGGATAGGTATGATGAATTGGAAGAACTCCAATAAATCTATCCTCAGGATAGATTGTAACCATTTTTCTCATATCCATTAAGTTGGCAGCAATGTTCTTCTGGCTTAACATTACTCCTTTTGCTCTTCCAAGCGAACCGGAAGTGTAAATTATCTCAGCAACTTCATCAACATTAATCTTTGGCGGTTCAGTTTGAACAGTTGGTTCATTCTTTATCATTTCTATCATCGAATAAAAGTCATCTTCTTTTTTCTCCAGATCCATACCTATGTAAAATTTAATTTTTCCAAAGACATTCTTTTTTGCTTTTATTAAATCTGCCATGGAACCTGAAAACACTAGTGCAATTGAATCCGATTCGTGGATGATATTAAGGATATCACTATGAGTAAGATTCTTATCAACGGGAACAACAACAAAGTCGAACATCATTGCTGTGAGGAATGCAATTGCCCACTGCACACGGTTTTCGCCAACTACTGCAATATGGTCTCTGGGTTTGATACCAAGCTTTTGCAGTGAACTGCCAAATTTCATTATGTACTCGAGAAGTTCGGAATAAGTTACGCTTGAGATGGGATATTTTGTGAGGTCCTCCAATGCAATTTTGTTAGCATAGACTTTTGCTGACCTGAGCAGCATATCCTGAATTGATTCGATTTGCGGAACTTCAAAAAGCTGAAGTTTATTTTGATTTGGACTCATGACACACTCCTTGCATAATCTTTTAAATTACGATAGAGATATAGTAAGCAAGAATTAACCAATTGTCAAAGAAAGATAAATTAAGTAGAAAGTATTAATACTCTTTTTTTGCTAAATATTGAACAATGATTCTTACCAATTAGTCTCACTACTGAATTTTACACTATTCTGATTCATTAAAAATAAAAACAGGCTTAATGGTTGTTAAGTCTAAATCAGAAACACCTTGTGGAAACCTGGCGAACATATTTATACTGTCCCAATATTCCTGAGTTGGTGGTTCT
>JALONF010000438.1 GCA_025455085.1 Ignavibacteriaceae bacterium | reverse complement strand
ATTGGCGGTTACTTTATGCCAGATGATAAAAAAGTTTTTGCAGTTATGCGTCCCAGCGCAGTATTTAATACGATAATTGATGAGATGTAGAAAACCAGCAAATCACTCAGAAAGAATATAGGCGAACATAAGCGGGGCTAATATTGTGGCATCGCTTTTAATAATAAACATTGGCGCATTCCCCGATAATTTCTCCCATACTTTTTTGGCTGGAGTAGTATATAACTTAAAATTATTAGTTATGCGGGCGGATTCCAGGTCTCGTGCTTGAATTTATTTTCTTTCTGCAGGCCGTTTTTTATTTCGTTAACTCTGATAACTGTTCGATTAAAAACACCCCAAATATTATCCAGATAAAGACGCATTCCTTCAATATCGTTTTCATCCGGTTTTTGATGAAGCGCTTCAATCATGTCAGTATAGATTAAATCTAAATACTTTATTTCTTTTTCAAAGTTGATTTCTTCTTTTTTTATTTCGCTCATAACAATCTCCCGGAGTAAAAAGTTTTTTATGTAATTCTTAAATCGAATTAAGCATTGAATTTTATTTTTTCAATTTTGATTTTAGGATATTCTTTTAATGGTTTATAAGTGAAAGCTTTTTCATAAAGTAATTTAGAGTCAGTATATTTTTCAGCGCATCGCCACATTCTTCAACAATTAGTTTCTTAAACTCATCGGGATACCCGATGTTTTTTATTTTTTAATTGCCGAGAACTAGTTATTTATTGCCCAAAATTAATGATTTTACTGCGGGAAAGCCACCTTTGAAATATTTTAAGCATGTGGATTCTGATAGAATTAAGTTATTGCGGGAAGTTTCCTAACCTGTAGTTTCTTTATATCTAGCCACATTCTCCGCCATTCCATCAAAGACAAAATAGTGAAACGGCAGAACAGAGTACCAATACAATCTGCCAAGTAAACCTTTCGGACGGAAAGTTGCAGTTTGCTGTAAAAAGTTTTTTCCGTTCCTGTGAACAATCTTAAACTCAAGCCAGGCTTCACCGGGTAGTTTCATTTCTGCATATAGAAGTAATCTTTTATTCGCTTTATCTGCGGCGAGCACACGCCAGAAATCAAAAATCCTCTCAGATGCCAGAGCCAATCACCGTAGTACCAGCCTCTCTCACCGCCAATTGACCAAACGTTATCCAAAACCTGATCAACATTTGTTGTAATTTCTTTTTCTCTTTTATCGATAAAGCATCCGTTTGTTGGAATGTTTATATGCTCAAGCAATGAATTATCTGAATAGCTTGATACGAGAGAATCTTTCCAGCTCGACAGCACATTGTTCTGTTCAATCTTTTGGAATGCAAGCTGCACAGCTTCTTTATAAGATATCGGTTTTATGCCAAGCATTTTTTCAAGATCATTATCCTTCGCTATAACTTCAACCTTCATACTATTAACAAGGTTTATAGCAAGCATATACGAAGTAGACGTAACAAAGTAAAGCCAGTAAGAGGAAAGTCGCGGCGTCATAACGGGAACTGTAAAAATAAATCTTTTAAGTCCGCGCACTTCTGCTAGTTGAAGAAGCATTTTTTTATATGATAAAACATCTGGTCCGCCGACATCAAATGATCTGTTAAATGTTTCGGGCTTAAGTAAAACGCCGGTCAAATATTCCAGAATATTTCTGATCGCAATTGGTTGATGCTTTGTGTTAAGCCATTTGGGTGTAATCATCATTGGAAGTTTTTCAACAAGATCACGAATAATTTCGAATGAAGCGCTGCCGGATCCAACAATTATTCCTGCTTTAATTGATGTAAGGGGGATACCACTTTCAAGTAGAATTTCTTCAACTCTTTTTCTTGATGCAAGATGCTTGGAGAGTTTTTCTTCGTTTGTAATTCCGCCAAGATAAATAATCTGCTTAACGGAAGTTTGCTTAACAAGTTTTATAAAATTGTTAGCGGATGTTTCTTCCAGAGAGCCAAAATCTTTTACGTTTGAACTCATCGAGTGAATCAGATAGTAAGCAGCGTCAATATCTTTTATAGAATTAGAAGTTGAAATATCATTGAGAAAATCAACTTCGAGCACGGAGACTTTCGGATGCTTATAAATTCCTTCGGCGGGAAATCTGTTTTTGTCACGCACACAGCAAATAACTTCGTGTTCCTGTTTGATTAGAACCGGAAGAAGTCTTTTGCCGATATATCCGGTAGCCCCGGTTAATAGTATTTTCATAATCCCTTATTATTTACCGTTTATAACAGTAATCTATTACAAATAATTCAAAAATCAGCTAAAATCATAATAAACGAATGTTAAGATACCAGATATTAAAATAAAGCTTGATTTTTTGCTATCATAATGATATCATTACAATAGCATTTTCAAAAAGGAGTACAAAAATGGAAAAAATAGCCGAAAGACCCGCTAATAAACTGAATGGGTTTTTAATGTTGTTTTTGTCAATCGCTCTACTGGTAATAGCGATATATTTATTAATTACAGGAATCAGAACCGATGAGCCGCAGATTTTATGGATTTTTATTCCAACGCTCATTGTTTTTTTTCTGATGACATCAGGATTTATGGTTGTTCAGCCCAATGATTCACGAGTGCTTGTACTTTTCGGTAGATATTCGGGCACCGTAAGAGACTCGGGATTCTGGTGGGTAAATCCTTTCACAGTTCGTAAAAAAGTTTCACTCAGAATCAGAAACTTCAACAGCCAGAAAATCAAAGTAAATGATCTTCACGGAAACCC
>JALONF010000141.1 GCA_025455085.1 Ignavibacteriaceae bacterium | reverse complement strand
AACTGAAATCGATTTATAATTCTCGCTCCACACACCATCACTATTCGTGGCTTTAACTTTAAATGTATAAGTGCCGGAATTAAGATTTGTATAAGTAATGAATCTCCTGCTGCCTGAGTTAATCCAATCTTCATCAAAACCTTCCATCTTATAAGCATACTGAATTGACAGCGGGTCGTTATAATCCAGAGCTGAAAACTGAAATGAAAAAACATTCTGAGAAAACGCAAGTACAATTTCTTTGGCTTGAAGAATATTTTCTTTTAAAGGAAAATCCTCACCGATCTTAACCGGCTGATTAAAAATCTGAAAGTCGGTTATCACAACAGGAGGGACAAAACCTGATTGAGTTATTTGTTTTGGATCGAATACATTCAATCCTTCAGTGCTGCCAAAATACATTAAGCCATTGCTTGAGAAGAGAGCAGATTCTGCATTGAAATCATTTCCCCTCAATCCATCTGGAGTGGAGTAATTCGTAAACGATTCGTTTTCAATATCAAAAAAAGAAATACCAGCGTTGGTTCCAAGCCAAAGATTTCCATTTTCATCTTCAAGAATGCTTTTAATAGAGTTATCAGCCAATCCGTTTTCTGTTGTATAAAATGTTAATTCTGTATTTGAAGCATCAATTTTATTTATTTCAGAAGTTGATTTGATAATTAACTTATTCAAACCGCGGCTTGTTCCAACCCAGATGACAGTTTGATTTTTGTTATCAGAAAATTTTCCTTGTCTGCTTTCACGTATCGAATAAATACTATTGCTGCTTAACTTAATTGAATTTTCTGTGTCTTCATTTAAACGATAGAATTTTACTCCATCTGAATCATCAAATGAACCTGCCTGCCGGTAGGCAAGGTTTAATCCTCCGCCGCTTGTTGCAATCCATAATCGCCCTTTCCTGTCCCGCGTGATTGCCCAAACATCATTATAGCTGATGCTGTTTGGATCGTCAGTCCTGCTAATCCAGATTTTGTATTCGCCATTAATAGTATTAAACCTCGCCAGTCCACCACCCCAGAAACCCAACCATAAAATATTTTCTTCAAAGTATAAAGATTTTATATAGTTGAATGCAGAAGTTTTGAAGGTCGGACTTTCAATTATCCAGTCTTTCATACTGCCATTTTTTAAATTCAGCTGCTTCAATCCCTGACCGTAAGTTCCAATCCATAAATCGTCAGATGTTCCACTAGCAATTGACCAAACATTCAGTCCTTCAGTACTTTTATATTTTTGAACCTTGCCGTACGTGGGTGAACTTATTTGACTGAAAAGCCCGTCTGACGTAGCGAACAATAAAGTTTTATCAGGATGCTGACTTATATAAAGCACGTTACTATTTTTCAAACTTTCCAATGCTACTAATCCAATCTTATCATCAAAAATATTATTAAACTTAATTGCTTTTGGTGAAATGTAACTCAGCCCATTTTCAGTTGCCATCCAGATAACACCGGAGTTATCTTTAATTACCTGATTAATTTGGTTGCTTACAAGGCTGAATGGATCAGTCTCACTTTTCATAAATCTGATTGACTTGCCGCTGTTCAAATTCAGTCTTACCAATCCGGAATATGTACCTAGCCATAATATCGTTTCATCATCTATTTTTTCTTCAACAATAGAAGCAACACTGTTGCCGAACTGCAGAGCGTTTTCTGTTGGAAGGTTTATCCTGGAAAAAATATTTTTATCTGTGTGATATTTCAGTAAGCCATTTGCGGTTCCAATCCATAAAATATCGGGTTCAAAATCAGACTTTGATACTTCCCAGATGAGATTGTTGCTGAGGCTGTTATTTTTATTTGGGTCGGAATAGAATTTTATGAATGTGTCGCTATTCGATTTCAGATTATATTTATTCAACCCGTTGTAAGTACTTATCCATAAGTAACCATTATTATCTTCAATGATGGAAGTAACAAAGTTGTTGCTCAGAGAATTAGGGTCGTCTGTTTCGTAATTCCAGTTTTTTAGATCATTAGCTTCAGGATTAAATCTGTAGAGTCCCGACTGATATGTGCCAATCCATATCATTCCGTCAGAAGCTTTATAAATTGCTGTTATGCCGTTCTCTTTAGCACCACGGGTTTCAATCTTCCAGCTTTTAAAATAATCATTGTTAAAATCATACAGATTCAGCTCACCACTTTTTGTTCCAATCCAGATATTACCTTCGCTATCTTCAAATAACGACCAGATATTATTATCAGAAATTGAATTAGAATCCTGAGGATCGTTCCGGTATACTTTAAAGTCATATCCATCAAAGCGATTTAAACCATCCTCTGTAGCTATCCAGATAAATCCATTTTTATCCTGGAGGATTTCGATAACTTTACTATTTGATAATCTGTTCTTAACAGTCAGATTATTAAAATTCAGACTTTGAGAAGAAAGATTTGCAACAAATGTTGAGACAAATAAAAGAAATGCTAAAAATATTTTTCCGCTCTTCCCTGCAATAATCATAATCAAAATTAGTGATGAAGAATGTTATAAGGCAAATTACCACGAGGCATAAAAAAACCCCTTCGATGAGGAAGGGGTCACGATAGTTCATTTAATATTTATTATTTCAGTAGTATCATCTTCTTGGTCTGAATAAAAGAACCGCTCTCCATTCGGTATAAGTAAATCCCGCTTGCTAAACCGGAAGCATCAAACTGAACCTCGTAGCTTCCCGCCTGCTTTAATTCATTAACCAAAGTTTTAACTTCCCTGCCGAGTATATCATAGATTTTTATCCGCACTAAGTCTGGTTTAATTATACCATATCTAATTGTAGTTGTCGGATTAAATGGATTCGGATAATTCTGAAAAAGATTATAATCTTCCGGTTGAGAAGTATTCTCATCATCAACTGAAACTATTGGTGGAATCGGAGGGAGAACAACTGATTGCTCTTCTGTTGAAATTGTATAAATTGCTGAACCATAAGCAGGTAAAGTAACAGTGAAACTAGAGAGTTCGCTTCCCAACTTCTGAAAACTTGTATCAGAGTACAAATTATTTACCCAGTAAGTAGCGCCCTGTATAAATCCACCGGTGAATTTCAGATTAGCAGTTGCTAAATTCATTGTAACCGTTTTAATGCTGCTGCTGAAGTTTACAACTGTCAATCCATTTGAATCGTTAAATGGTCTTAAGAAAGAATAAACTAATCCATCTGTTGTTGTGATTCTATCAAAATCAGATTCATCAGAACTGTTGACCTGCCCATCTCCGTTTGTATCCAGCTTGTGCTGCGAGAATGCCCGAAACTGTGATCGTATTTGTACAATTCTCTGGTAATGAGGAGTAAGCATTTCTCTTCCACCGAAATTCCAATCGATTATTCCTCTCCGTCTGACATTCAAATCAGGTTCGCCGGGTTGACCGAGACCTTTTCCCCAGCCGACTTCCTGCCCGTTCATCATCATCGGCATTCCCGGTGCAGTGAAAATTACAGTAGACATCGGCATTGTCTTTTCAAATGAATTATAGAAATAACTTATCCGATCTTCATCTTGAGATTCCATAAATCTCATAAAGTAAGAATTCTCTCCCGGGTAAAATCCATTATTATTCAATTGCGAATGAAGTGTGTTGACACTGCTTTGTGTAAAAGTAAAATTTCTGATTGCATTGAAGTATAGAGCAAAATCGTAGCTGGCATCTAAGCCACCATTCTGATCAGCATAAAGGACTTCAGTTCCGACGCCTGTTCCATCATCTTCACCAAGAAGTAAAATATCAGGTTTGATATGCTTCAAAGAATTTCTTACAGGTATTCCCATATTATTTTCACCGTATTTTCTGTGTGGACCCCAGTACACATCAAACCGGTAGCCATCTATTCCAAATTTTTTAACCCAGAAATCGTAAACATCAACCATATAATTTCTAGCATCAAGATCTCTCCAGTCATAATTCAGTAAAGCATCGCTGAATCCACAGTAATAATATATTCCCTGTGGCGTTACACATTGACCTAGTCCATTTGTGTTATGTGCAATGAATTCTGTCTGATAATAATTCCAGAATTGTGAGTAATCATTATAAAGCAATGCTTCCTGAGCGAAGGGATGATCTCGTCCGGTATGATTAGGCGTTATATCCTGTATAACTTTTAGTCCAAGTTCGTGTGCTGCATCAACAAAATCTTTGTAATCCTGATCTGTTCCGAGTGAAGTTTCAACTTTTAAGAAATCAATTGTGTTGTAGCCAATGTTGATTTGATTATCGATATTTCCGGGAACTTCAGTTACAGGTAGAACCCAGATCGTATTAAAGCCCATTGCTTTGATGTAAGAAAGATTTGCAATTGCAGCCTGAATTGTTCCTGCAGGGGTGAATGCTTTGAAGAACATCAAATAAATTCTTGCATTCTTTACCCAATCAGGATTATCAGCATATCCTTCACCTTTCACTTTTTCACTATCTGGAATAACAACGAAGTAAGTTCTTGTTGAATCAAGATTATCATCAGGATCTTCAACTGTAAGAGATAAATAATATTCACCTGACAGCGAAGGTCTAGTTATCATTATTTCTTCATTTGTTTGTCCGTTTATGCCAAGTGATTGAGGATTGCCTGAATCTTCTTTCCAGAGATATGCGAGAGGTTGACCATCAGGATCTGTGCTGTTTGCACCGCTGAGAGTAAGTGAATTTCCATTTTGAGTGATATCAATCTGAGCTTGCGGTTTATGATTTACTTTTCGAATTATGTTCAGCGTATCAGAAGTTTCTGTCTGACTTCCAACAACAGCCTTGATAACAAATTTATTATCGCCTTCGAGTAAATAAACGATACGGTTTAGTTTCCCGCCAACAACCGGGACTGTCCAGGTAGAATCAAACCTTATGATTTGAGCAGAAGTTACGGTAGTATCATATCCACCGCTTTGATTGAATATTCCTCCCTGCAGCTTCCAGTTATTCTTCCACGTTTCAGAAGGCAAAGTAAAAAACTGAATTACATTTGCCTGAACTGTAAAAGTTGTTGTGTCAGCACTTGAAGTTCCGATCGTACTTTCAGCATAAAGTATAAGCTGATGCTCTCCATCACCAAGCGGCGCCGGTGGAGTGAATGAAATTTTTTTAGTTGATGCATTATACAGGCTGCCAATTCCAGTGTATTCGTCATTATCAATTTTTATTTTTATCGTACTCGTATCAACGTTCGATGATATCGAGGGAAACAGGTAAGCAGTTATTTCAGGAAATCTTGTTCTTAATACTCCAGAAGCAACAGTAGAGTTCGGAAGTAAATAATGTATGGTCGGATTTCTAATAAATAAGTACGAATTGTTATTATCATTTGGATTTTGCCTTGGGTTCAGCGGATCAGGGAACCATTGTCCATCATTCAATTTATATTGATAAGCACCCGGAATACTGAACGGTGCTGGAGGAGGATTTGGTCCGCCAACTCTAAGCTTAACTGTTTTATACCATGTATTTGTATTAGCATCAAAACTCATTAATGAAATTGAATTAAGCACCCATCCGTTAAATTCTCCCGGAAGATAAACATTTGTTGGAGTATTATTTGGATGATAAAAGAATGTTACAAAAACACTGTCATCCTGTTGAGAAAATCCCAATTGAGTTATAACTAATAAAAGCAGTGTAGTAATTAACAATTTCATACAATATTCCTTAGATGATTAAAATTATTATTTCTTTCCTGTAATTTGAATTACTATGTCTCTTCTTCTTGAGCGATTATCAAAATCAATAAAGATTATCTGCTGCCAGGTTCCGAGAAGCAATCTTCCACTTTTAAATGGAACTGTAAGCGAAGCTCCTTGAATAGCAGCACGCACGTGTGAATGACCATT
>JALONF010000140.1 GCA_025455085.1 Ignavibacteriaceae bacterium | reverse complement strand
CGAACCACCAGCTTCAATATCATCTTCCTGGATTTCAGGAATTAATTTTTGCAATGCTCTTACAAAAGCCGTCTTGCTGAATGAACGATAAAATTCACCAAAACCCATTTTGTAATATTTTGATGCCATCTTCCAGAATCCAGAATAAAAAAACATTTGTGATAAATCAGCAGCAGAAAAATCTTTTTTAGTATATCCCTCTCTTTTGAATGCAAGCACAGCGTTTGGTCCTGCTTCAACTCCGCTTTTCATCATTCTTGTAAAATGCACTCCAAGAAATGGAAAGCGAGGATCGGGAACCGGATAAATTAAATTTTTAACAAGGTACTCTTTCTCTTTTTTCAGCTTGTAATATTCTCCTCTGAAAGGAACAATCTGCAGCCCAGGGTTAACGCCGCATAGTTTTGCAATTCTGTCGCAATATAATCCCCCGCAGTTGACAAGAAAGTTAGCTCTAAATTCGCCTTTGGATGTAACGATGATAAGTTCACCATTAGAATTTTTTAGCGAAAGAAATTTACAATTTGTTTCTATATAGCCACCCCTGTCTAAAAATAATTTAGCATAAGCGTCGGTTACTTTTGAGTAATCAACTATACCTGTCTGCGGTACGAATAATCCGGCAATTCCAGTTGTATGAGGCTCATATTTTTTGATCTCAGCTGAACTTAATTTTTTTATTCCAATTAAACCGTTTGCAATACCTTTTTTATATAATTCATCTAGAGCATTCAACTCAGATTCGTTGGTGGCGACTACAATTTTGCCACATCTCTCGTGAGGGATATTTTGCTCTTCGCAAAACTTATAAAGCATTTCTCTTCCATCAGTACAGTTCTTCGCCTTAAGGGACCCGGGCTTGTAGTAGAGTCCGGAATGAATAACCCCGCTGTTATTTCCTGTTTGGTGGAATGCAAGTTTTTTTTCTGCTTCAATCAATAAAATGTTTAAATATGAACTGTTTTGTAGAGAAAGTGCCGTGGCAGTCCCTATTATACCTCCACCGATTACCAATATGTTGAAACTTTTTTCAGCCATTCTTTGTTTTAATCTACATATGTCTTGAATTTTAGGAACTTATGTTGTAACATAGAAATGTTATTTTCATTAAGTAATCATCACATCTGCTAAATTAAATATTTAATCATTACTCGATATTATTAAAATCGTCAATTAAAATTTAGATAATTAATAAATTAAACCAATTACGGATTTAATATGAACAGCAAACAAAAATACATCATCCTGTTAGCACTAATTCTTATTGCAGTTGTTCTCGTATGGTGGCTTGCAAGTGGAGGAGAAATATTATCTAAAGATGGAATTTGGGTAGAGCAGGAGATATCAGAACTTGATAAAGCTCTTGGCTTAGAGCCGCAAAAAGTTTATCAGGAAAAGTTTATACTTGGACTTCTACCGCATACTGCGGTTATTTCCGGAGTCATAGTAGCTATATCAGCAATTTTATTTTTTATATTCAAATCAAAAAAAACAAAGGAGAAAAAATGAATACAATAATCAAAACATTCATCTTACTGCTTGCTGCAGTATCGATGTCTTTCGCTCAAGGCTTCAAAGTTAAAGCCACGGGTGAGCAGACATTCAATTTCGAAGACAAAAGAAATCAGGTTAAATTTTTCAGCACCACCCCCCTTGAAGATATAACCGGCATTTCAAATGATGTAAAAGGAAAAGTTACCTTAAATGTAGCTGACATTAAATCAATGAAAGGCTCAATCACTATTTCAGTTGCTTCAATAAAAACGGCAATTGATTTAAGAGATGAGCATCTTAGAAGTGAAAACTGGTTAAATGCAGATAAATATCCTGAAATTACTTTTTCAATAAAGAAAGTTGGCGATGTTAAAGTTGCCGCAGATAATAAGCTTGATGTAAAAGTAACCGGAGACTTTACAGTTCATGGTGTTACTAAAGAAACAGTTGCAGATGTTACATTAACTTATCTTGATGCGAGTGAGCAGACAAAGCAATTTGCACCTGGTGACCTGTTGGGTGTTCAGGCAAAATTCAATATTGCGCTATCAGACTTTGAAGTTGAAAATATGGTTGTCGGACAAAAGGTTGCAGACGAAATAGAGATTACTGCAACACTTCGTGGCTCAAACGCCAAGTAATTTATTTTAATATATTTTAACTATTAAATCCGTAGTCTGAAGAAGGCTGCGGATTTTTTTATTGCTTATATTTCGCAAGAAAATAAATATTTTTTAGTATGAAAAAGATCATAACGATATTCGGCAGTTCAAAGCCGATAAATAATGAGGACCAATATCATATAGCTTATAATCTTGGAAAGAAGCTTGCAATAAATGGCTTTGATATTTGCACGGGTGGATTCAATGGAGTAATGGAAGCCGCATCCAGAGGTGCAGTTGAAGGCGGCGGAGAAGCAATCGGTGTTACGGTTGATTTGTGGGGAAGACATACTAACGTATACATCACCAAAGAAATTAAATGCATTACACTCTTTGAAAGAATTGATAAACTGATCGGACTTGGTGATGGTTTTGTTGTGCTGCAAGGCGGAACGGGAACTTTGCTTGAACTTGCCGCTGCCTGGGAATACGCAAACAAAGATTTGATGAGAATTAAGCCAGTTGCATGTCACTCATCAATCTGGAAGACGATTGTTTCTGAAATGAACCAGCAAATGAAGCTTGAAGGAAGACCTACTGATATGGTTAAAGCATTCAATACAATTGATGAAATCGTTCAATACCTTAAAGAGAGTCTGGCTAATACTCCTTCCTGAATTTATCATTCATAAAAGAATTGTTGAACTCAAATCTTGCTGGGAACAGAAAACTTAATTCTTTTTGGTTTTACAAGTTTTTCAAAATCACTGAAGTTCATTTTTATCAGCTCCGTATGATTGCATGCGTTAAAAGCAATTTCTTCATCTTCAGCAAGACTTTCAGCTACAAAGACGTCCATTCCATAGATGTTCCCAAAAGGCGGCATGGCCCCAACTTCGCAATCAGGAAATTTGTCCATGAATTCCTGCTCATAAGCCAATCGAACCTCTTTTGCCCCAAGAAGATTTTTTAAATTATCAAAGCTAACCTTGTATGAAGCAGGCAAGACAGCCATCGCCATCTTCCCATCTATTTTTATTATGACTGTTTTGGCAAGATCTTTCCCGGGAATATGTGCAATTGCCGCAATCTCCTGTGCGGTATACGCAGATGAGTGCTGGATAGAGATATACTTAACCTTATTCTCATCCAGAAATGATTTTAGTTTTTTTGATGGCATAAATCCCTCCTTTAAGATTATTATACTTTTCTATTTGTTCCTTCTTAATCGTAATCATACTTGTTATTCTACTTAAATGATTAAGAGTAGGATTAGGAGTAAGAGAAAGATTTTAAACTAGGATATTTCATCTGCTAATTCTAGAAATCTTTTATAAGGAATAGCAGATAAACTCTCTGCCTGGAAAGCGCCGTTAGATAAACTGATCATCGAAACCTTTGCAGCAGTTTCTTCATCAGGCGCTTCATAGATATCAAGAAAATCATAATGACCCAGCAAAGCATAATGGGCAATAAATTTAACTTCCGGGCATTTATGTTTAACCTGGTCCAGCCAATGCCTTCCGAGTTTTGCACGATCTTTCATTTGCTTCGAAGATTCCGGGGAGAGTTTTGTGAGCATAACGTATGTTTTCATTGCTTAATCCTTTCCGAATTATTTTTGGTTTCAAATTAAATTAAGCATACTACTCAAACTTTTACAGTATGAGTTGTAATCTTGATTGAAATGTAATAAGTGAAAGGATAATTGTCAAAGGCTTGAATATTAATTCAATTGGCAAGTAGCAAATGATATTAGATAAAATTTTAAGATAAATTATAATAGATATTTGATTGCAATAAAACCACCGATCAGCAAAACAGTGAAAGCGATTGCAAGCCAGTTAAAATATTTATCAATAAATAATTTTATCTGTGGTCCAAACTTCCAGATTAATGCAGCAACCAGAAAGAAACGGGCTCCCCGGCTAATAACTGAAGCCACAATGAACATCACAAGATTAATATTAAAAGCACCCGAAGAAATAGTTATTACTTTATATGGTAGTGGTGTAAATCCTGCGGTGAAAATAATCCAGAAATCGTAATCAACATATAATTTTTGAATATCATAAAAAGTTTCGGGAGTGAAACTTGGGATATTATTGAAGAAAAAATTTGCGATTCCGGTAAACTCATTTGAAGGCGTCCACCACAAATAGTGACCAATTGCATATCCAAATAAAGCACCGGTAACAGAACCAATTAAGCATACTGTGGCAAACTTAAAAGCTTTTTTGGATGAACCGAGAACAAGTGCAATAAGAAGGGCGTCGGGCGGAATCGGGAAGAAGGATGACTCGGTAAAAGCAAGAAGAAATAGTGCCAAAGTTCCATACTTGGTCTGAGACCAGTGGAGTACCCAGTCGTAAAGATTTCTAAGTAATTTCAATTAATTCCTTTCAATGAGGCGCAAAGTTAGGTATTTCGACTCTTTCATAAAAATATTCTGGCTTAATTGTTGAGTTTGTATGCTGACACATATTTGTGTCTTAAAACTTAATTTTTTTAAGTTTGATTGGCTACTTTAAATAATTTATTACTCACAATTTAGGAGAGGAAAATGAAAAAGCTTTTTACGATTTTTTTCATTCTTGCCGCGTTCACTTCATTATCACTGGCTCAAATGCAGATAGGTCCGAAAGCCGGACTAAATATTGCAAGTATAGGTGGTGATGATGCAGATCAGATATTGGATGGTCAAAGCTTAGATTCTAAGACTGGCTTTGGAGGCGGGCTTTTCTTCATGTATCAGTTCAGCAAAATGTTTGCCATCCAGCCAGAGGCATATTATTCGATGAAAGGCGCAACTTATTCAGAAAGTGGTGCAGAGTTAACTATAACACTTGATTATATTGAAGTACCACTTCTCTTCAAATTTCTCATACCTGTAGAGGGCTCAAATATCAGACCCTCGATTTTTGCTGGTCCGGCAATCGGTTTTAATATGACAGCAAAATCCAAAGTTGAGTTTGAAGGTCAATCTGAAGAAAATGACTTTAAGGATGAAACTAAATCGACGGAATTTTCTCTGGCCTTCGGAGGCGGACTTGGTTTTATGGTCGGGAAAAATGAAGTTGGTGTTGATGTAAGATATATTCTGGGATTAACAACTTTTGATGACTCATCTGACCCTTGGGATCTGAAAAACAATGTTATTAATGTCAATGCTTATTTTGGATTTTCTTTACAATAAATAGTTCTTTAACTCCGCACTATCAACTTAGTGCGGAGTTTTCTCTTTAAACTCACACTTTTTCTCTTTAGCCTTTCTAATAAGTATTTTTACGCCTAAAAATCTTAAGGATAGTATATGCAATTCAAACGCAGCGCTGGTATTCTTCTTCATCCAACATCTCTTCCCGGTAAATTCGGTATTGGTGACCTTGGTAGTGAAGCTTACAAGTTTATTGATTTCTTAAAAGAAGCAGGCCAAACTCTTTGGCAGACATTTCCGCTTGGGCCTACAGGTTACGGTGATTCTCCTTATCAATGTTTTTCTGCTTTTGCCGGAAATCCATTATTGGTCAGCCCAGAAAAATTAATGGAAGATAATTTTCTGACGGAAGATGATCTGAAGAATTCTCCGCAGTCCGATCCGAAAAAAATAGATTATGGACAAGCGATAGAGTATAAAAAATCTATTCTTAAAAAAGCTTTTAATAATTTTAAAAACAATCATAATGGACTCGAAAAAGATTTTGAACAGTTCTGTGAAAATCACAAAGATTGGTTAAATGAC